>NZ_BAAGZJ010000003.1:0-162713 GCF_054778635.1 Nocardiopsis nanhaiensis | reverse complement strand
GTCACCCTCGTTTTTGACTCCAACTGGGGGGTTCACCACACACCGGTACCACTCGAGACCGCCCCGGTGTTTCGCGCTGCCCACCGTGACCGGCCGCGACACCCGACTCGTCAACGCTCCGGCGCAGGGGCAGGCATCGGCCGCCAGGCCGTGCTGTTCGGGGTTCGCCGCACGCCTTGACCGGCCGCGACACCCGACCCGTCAATGCTCCGGCGTAGGGGTAGGCATCGGCCGCCAGGCCGAGGGGGGTTGCCCGGCCGGAGGCCGGGGCCGCTCAGGCCTCGACCACCCGTCCCCCATTCCCGATAGCCGCCAACCCGCCGTCGGAGCGGAGCGGGTCAAGGTGGAGCGCCGTTGACGCGCGAAGCGCTCGATGGCGACGACCTTGAGGCGCGCAGCGGAGACGGCCACAATCGGGCGGCGGGAAAGGAGGGAACCCTAAACCGGAGCGGGCATCCCCAGCCAAAGACGGCAATCCGCAGCACCCTGGTACAGCGGCGCCCTGGTACACCTGCACCCTGGTACACCTGCACCCTGGTACACCTGCACCCTGGTACACCTGCACCCTCATATAACCACCCGCTGCCCTGATCCCGTCCTCCCGGGGCGGCCCCACCGGGACCGCGGGTCTCCACCCCACCGGGACCGCGGGTCTCCACCCCACCGGGACCGCGGGTCTCCACCCCGCAGGCGGCGGGGTTGGGAGCCACTGCTAACTTTTCGTGGCGAAGCGTGGCCTTGGGGTCACAAGGTCACGAACTGGGTGGTGCGGGTTGGCGCGAGAGCGTCGCACGGAAAGTGTTCTGGCATGGGTCGGAGCGGGCGCGGTCGCGGGGGCACTGCTCTTGGCGTTGGTCACCGTGGGCCTGCACGGCACGGACCGGGACGATGGGTTGTTCGCGACCGCCGGTTGGGGCTGGGTCTGGGCCTGTCTGATCGGCGGGTTCACCCTGATGCAGGGGGTGCGCTGGAAGCGCGAGCACGCCGACGACGCCATGGAGCTGGAGAGCGGCTGGGATTACGTGGTCTCCCTTGCTCTTGTGGCGGCCCTCGTGTGGCTCATCGCGGGCCACGGCGCGCTCCTGGGAGCGGACGCGGGCGGGCTCGGCGGTCTCGCACCGAGTGAGCTCCGCATGGGGATTGTTGTCTGCGCGACCGCTCTCGGTCTACTGCTCATGCTCACCGTCGTGCGCCGCCCCCTCTTCCACCCCCGGACCCGCTCCCTGCCCTCCTTCGGCGCGGGCGCGCTGGCCGTGGTCCTGGTCGGGGTGACCGCTCCGGTGCTTGCCGGGATCGCCGACGACTCCGACGACCTCCAGGTCCGGCACACCGTGGCCGAGGACCCGACCGAGACCGCAGCGGTACCGGACCGGGTGCGGGAGGCCGGTTGGCGGTGGGAGCCGGAGGGCCCCGGGACCATCGACCGGATCGTACGAGGAGCACACGGGCCGTTGGTGGTGCTCAGAGAGGGTGTGGTTTCCCTGGACGGGACCGACGGCACGGAGGTCTGGTCGTACCGGCGGCCCGTGTCGGAGGAGCCGGTCAGCGTCTGGGTCGGCAACGGCCAGGTGTACGTCACCCACATGCCGCAGGAGGATCCCGACCCCGACTCCGATTCCTACTCCGATTCCGACTCCGGCGGGGACGATTCCGACGGGGACAGCGACGAAGAACCGCGCGTCACCGAGGTGTTCGACCTGACCACCGGGGAGCCGCTCACCGAGTACACCAGGGCTCCGAACGAGGGATCGGACGAAGGCGGAGACGTACGGGGGTGGTCGGACGGCCTACGAGTCCGGATCCACCACGACGAGCGCGCACTGCCCTGGGGGATGAGCGCCTGGAACGCCGAGTCCGGTGAGGAACTGTGGTTTCAGGGATTTGCCTCCGAGGAGGGAAGCGCCTGCGAGGGCAGGTCGCCCCGGGTGTTCGCGGACACGGTCGTGTACGCCGTCGTCTGCGTCGACGAGGACGACCTCGCCGGGCCGGAGCCGTACTCGCAGTACATCAACCTTGATCAGGACGTCCCCTCGGAGTTCAGGATCGTGTCCGTGGACCTGCGCACCGGGCAGGAGCGGTGGAGTTACGAGCGCGACGACTGGGCGGAGGCGTTCATCCCCGGCCGTCCGCGAGTGGCGCCGGGCGAGGGAGAAGGTGACGAGGCCCTCGTCGTGCTGCGCCATTGGCGGGATGCGCCCGGTCTCCTGCTGGATCCGGACACCGGAGAGGAACTCCTGCACCTCAGCGAGGAGCTGCTCGAGGGCGAGGAAGACCTCAAGATGGAACGCGTGCTGGAGGCCGACGCCGACGGGGCGACCGTGCTCTACCGCAGAGGCCTTGGGGGAGCCGAGATCCACCACGTCGACATGGACGGGAACCGCACCGAACTGGTCGGGGCGGGCGGTGCCTGGGGCAACCGTGACTCACGGACCCACGTTGTGCTGGCGGATCAGATTCTGCAGTACCACAGCCACTACTCGGGGTACGAGGAACGGGCTCAGATTCTGGTGTCCTCCCCCGGAGAGCGGCTCGGCACCGGGCTGGACAACCGGATCGCCTTGGTGGAGCAGAAACCCGTGGAACAGCTGGTGGCCGTCCCCGGCGGGGTCGCCGCCCTGACGGGCGGCCGGTTGGACGCGCACGTGGAAGGGCTGGTGCCGTGATGCGGCGCATCCGTGAGATCAGTGCGGACACCCTTTGGCGGCTGCTCGCCTGGGGCGGCACCGGCGCCGTCCTCGGCGGCACTCTGGTGATCGCGTCCGCCCTGCTGCTGAGTCCCGCAGAGTGGCCCGGGGCGACGCTGCTCCACTGGGGGCTGTGCGGCGCGGTGGCGCTGCTCGCCGCGGTCTGGGTACTGAAGGGCGGCGAGCAGCGGCCCGTGGACGAGTACGACCCCAACCCAGGCGAGGGCTCGGGCCCGATCCGGGCGGCCGCCGCCCTGGTGCTGTTCCTGGCGTTCCACGTGGCCCTGCGGGAATTCCCTGGTGCTCGGGGTGAGACCGGGGTCCCGGACGAGCCCGAAGTGCGGGTGGCCGGGGAGGAAGCGGTCCTGCCCGACGTCCTGGTCGACTTCGCGTCGATCTCCGACCTCTGGTTCATGGGCGCGCTGGCACTGCTGGTGGGTGCCGGGGCGCTCGCCGTGGGCGGACGCCCCGAACCCCTGCGGCCCGCCGCGGGGTGGCCCCGCCGCCAGGCCGTTCTGGCCGGGCTGCTCCCGGTCGTGGTGCTGACGGCGTTCGCCACCCCCACCGTGCTCGAACGGGACCCGGTCGTGCACACCCTCGCCGGGCCGCGCACCGCTGCCGGACCGAGCACCGCCGCCGAACCCTTCAGCCAGGCCGATGCGGCAGCCCTGGAGGACGGGGACGACGCGGCCTGGGCGTGGGAGCACCCCGAAGAGGGTTCGGCTGGCGGGGCCGAGGTGGTCGCCACGGGCTACGGTGCGCTGGTTGTCGGCGGCCAAGGGGTGTGGGCCCTGGACAGCCGGGACGGTACCGAGCGCTGGCGGTTCCAGCCGGTCGGCGAGGTCCTGTGGGCCGACGCCAGCTTCGACGGTGAGCGGGTCGCGGTGCTGTACGAGGACGCCGAGCGGGAGGAACACTTGCAGAGGTCGCTGGCCGTTCTGGAGGCCGGTACGGGGAAGCTGGTCGGGGACCACCGGATCCACCGGAAAGTGGACGACGTGCTCCTGACCACCACCACGTTCGTGCAAGTGGAAGAAGGCGTCCTCTCGGTCCGGGCGCACGAGCAGGAGGGGACGGAGGACGAGGCCCGGTACGCACCTGAGACGGACTGCCGACAGGTCGGTGCCCCGGTCCTCGCGGGCCCCAGGATCCTGGTCGCCGAGGAGTGCACGCCGGACCCCGAGGACCGGGAGGGCGACGACGACCGGGAGCACGAAGTGCGGCTCCTGCACGAGGACGGCAGACCGTACGGCGGCCACGACGTACCCGGCCCGGTGGAGGAGGTGGCGGCGGCCCCGGACGGCTGGGCCACGGTGGTCCGCTACGGCGGCGACGATCCCGGCGTGCTGGCCTTCCAGAGCAGGGACGGCGACGTGATCGCCGAGGACCTGCCCGCCGGTACGGTCCCCCTCCGGGGAGAACGGTTGCTGTACACCGAGCCCGAAGGGACCGACGACGCCGACCGGGTCGAGTACCGCCTGGCGCAACCGCAGGTCGCTGTGCCCAGGGGGGAGGTCGCCGATCCCGAAGTACTGGAGAGCCTCGTGTTCACCGACGAGCGCCCCGACCCGGACAGCGTCACGGCGGGCTCCGAAGTGTTCGCGGCGGTCCACGCGGGTGACGAGGAGCCGACCGCCCTGCTCGTTGCCGAGTGGGGATCCGGCCCCGTCACGATCCCGCTCGACACGGCAGCCGAGGGCCTGTCCCCGGACGGGTCCCCCTTCGGTGTGGCGCTTGCCCCGGACACGGTCGTGGTCTCCGGCCTCTCCGCCGGTGACCGTGCCCACATCGTCGGTGTGGGCACGGTCCCAGGGGCTGACCTGGTTCGGACCGCCCCCGGAATGCGGTAAGGTTTTACCTGTTGGCGGGGCCGGAAACGGTCGTCGCGCAGCGGACGGGACGTAGCGCAGTTTGGTAGCGCACTTGACTGGGGGTCAAGGGGTCGTGGGTTCAAATCCCGCCGTCCCGACAGAGGAATAGCAGGTCATTGAGGGGCTCGTCTTCAGGCGGGCCCCTTTCTGCGTCTTCGGCGTGGTGGAAGCGGGGTTGAACCGGCGCCGGTGGGCGTTGAGCGCGGGTGCAGCAAGGGAGCACCCCCCGAAAATGTGTACCCGTGCTGGTGATAAAGTCCACGCCGTCGTGGTGTTCGGGAAGCCGGTGTAAGACCGGTGCGGCCCTCGCCACTGTGATCGGGAAGGTCATGCGCTCCCGCGAGCGGGGTCACTGGACCACAGGGTGGTCTGGGAAGACGCCGCGTGACTGTTCGACCCGTCAGCCAGGAGACCGGCCACGGCGTGTCCGATCCATCCACGAGGTGTGGAAAGGCGGCCCTGGCCTTGTTTGCCGTGCCTTCTGTCCGTCCCCCTTCTGTCCGCCCCCCTATCGTGCGAGGCACCGGTCATCGGTTTCCCCGCCGTGCGCCCGCGGTACTGTCCGCCGCGGCACTTCTGTTGGCTGGCTGCGCAAGCGCCGAATCCGACTCCTCGTCCGCGGCCTCCGACGGCATCGGCGTCGAGAACTGCGGCATGGAAGTCGAGTTCGACGCCCCGCCGGAGCGCATCTTCGCCATGAACCTGACCTCGATCGAGAACCTGATCGAGCTGGGCGTCGAGGACCGCATCGTCGGCGCCGTCGGCGACCTGGACCGCATGCGCGAGGACTTGCAGCCCCAGGCCGAGGACATCGACGTCCTCGATCCCGGCGGGGAAGACTACCCGAGCTCCGAAGCGATCCTGGAGACCGAACCGGACTTCATCTACTCGGTCTATCCGAGCGCGTTCCGGGAGGACGGAGGGGTCGCCAGCCGCGAGGAACTGCACGACCTCGGCGTCCAGAGCTACCTCTCGCCCGGTCGTTGCCCCGACCGCGACGACGAGCAGCCGCTGGAGTTCGACGAGATCTGGACGGAACTGCGCGAGGTCGGCACGCTGCTCGGCGCCGAGGAACGAGCCGAAGAGATCGCCGCCGAACAGGAAGAGACCCTCACCGCGGTCCGCGCCGACCTGCCGGACGATGTCGGGGACCTCGATGTCTTCTGGTGGGACATGGGCACCGGCGACGGCCCGACCGCCGGCGGCTGTTGCGGCGCCCCCGGCATGATCCTGCGCGAACTCGGCGTGAACAATGCCTTCGACGACCTTCCCGACCACTGGTCCAGTACCAGCTGGGAGCAGGTCGTCGAGCGGGACCCCGACCTCGTCGTCGTCGCCGACTTCGGCGGGGACGACGTCGACGACAAGCTCTCCTTCGTCGAGGACGACTCGACCCTGCGTGAGCTGCGGGCGTTCCGTGAGGACGCGGTCGTCGTGCTGCCGTTCTCGCAGACCACCCCGGGGCTGCAGAACGTCACCGCCATCGAGGAGATCGGCGCGTACCTCGCCGACGGTACCGTCCAGTGAGACTCGCCCCCCGCCAAAAGACCCAGCGGTCCACGGCCGCGCCACCCGGTAGAGGCCGGTCGCTGGGCGTCATGTTCCCGGTCGCCTTCGTACTGCTGACGGTGTCGATCGGCGTCTCGGCCACCATCGGACAGAGCGACCTGTCGGTCCGCGAGGTGTGGACCGTCGCGACCGACCGGCTCGGCCTGGCCTGGTTGCGTATCGACATGCTCGGGCTGTACGGCGTCGACGGCGTCACCGACCTTCGCGCGAACCTCGTGTGGGAGATGCGTCTGCCGCGCGTGCTCGCGGCGGCGCTGGTCGGCGGCGGCCTCGCGATCGTCGGTGCCGTGATGCAGACCCTGACGCGCAACCCGATGGCCGACCCCTACCTGCTCGGTATCTCCTCGGGCGCGTCACTCGGGGCGGTCGCGGTGATCGTCGCCGGACTGAGCATCGGTAGCCTCGGCGTGGCCGGCGGCGCGTTCGTCGGCGCGCTGGGCGCGTTCACGCTCGTGTTGGCCCTCGGGCAGCGGTCCGGTCGGCTCACGCCCACGCGCATGATCCTCGCCGGGGTCGCCGTGGGGGCCTTCGCCTCCGCTGTGACCTCCTTCCTGATCATCTGGGTCGCCGACCCGCACGCCACCCAGGAAGCGCAGTTCTGGCTGTCGGGGTCGTTGGCCGCGGCGCGGCTGCCGACCGTGTACACCATGGCGCTGGCCGTGCTGATCGGGCTGCTGGTCTTCGGTGTCGCTGCCCGGCAGTTGAACGCGTTCGCGTTCGGCGAGGACACCGCCACCAGCCTCGGCATCAACGTCCAGCGGAGCCGGTGGGTGCTGTTGGTCGTATGCGCCCTCGTGACCGGCGTGCTGGTGGCCGGCTCCGGGACCATTGGGTTCGTGGGGCTGCTGATCCCGCACGCTGTGCGGGCGCTGGTCGGCCCGGACCACCGGCTGGTACTGCCGCTCTCGGCCCTCGTCGGCGCTACGTTCCTCATCTGGGTCGACGTTGTCGCCCGTGTCGCGTTCGATCCGAGGGAACTGCCTGTCGGCATCATGACCGCGATGCTGGGCGTACCGGTGTTCCTGTGGATTCTGAGACGCAAGGTAGATCGCTGATGACCCACCTCGCTTACGGCGAATCGCTCACGGCCGCCGACGTTTCCTGGTCGGTCGACGGCAAGCACATTCTCGCGGATGTCGACGTGGAGGTCCCCACCGGGAGTTTCACCGGACTCCTCGGTCCGAACGGGTCGGGCAAGTCGACCCTGTTGCGCGGGCTCGCGCGACTGGGGGAGCTCGACGAAGGTGTCATCCACATCGGCTCCGACAACGTGCACAGACTGCCGCGCCGCGCCCTGGCCCGCCGCCTGGCGCTCGTGGAGCAGCGTTCCGACACCGACATCGACCTCAGTGTGCTGGACGTGGTCCTCCTCGGCCGCACCCCCTACCGCGCCGCCCTGCAAGCGGACTCGGCCACAGACGTGGCCATCGCGATGCACCAGCTCGAACGGGTCGACCTCGTGCCCCTCGCTCACCGTCGCTGGCACACGCTCTCCGGCGGCGAACAGCAGCGCGTCCATCTCGCGCGGGCCATGACGCAGGAACCGTCTCTGCTGGTACTCGACGAACCGACGAACCACCTCGACGTCGGTCACGCCCTCCAGCTGTTGGCGATGGTGGAGCACTCCGGTCTGACGGTGCTGGCGGCGCTGCACGACCTGAACCTGGCCGCGGCGTTCTGCGACCACCTCGTCGTGCTGCACCAGGGACGGGTCGCGGCCTCGGGGGTCCCCGAGGAGGTGCTCACCGCGGACCTGATGGCCGAGGTCTACGGTGTCGAAGCGGACGTCGCCACGCACCCGAGAACCGGGCGTCCACACCTGTGGTTCCACCCGCCGACCATCCCGCACTGAGGCGCGCCGGGCCCACCCGCGGGAGCGGCCGGTGGACACTCACCGCACCCCTGACCACGGAGGCCGATGACGACTACAACGAACCCTGCGCCAGGGAGGGGTGGCGACCGGAGGGCACCGCCTCCGAGCGGCTCCGAGGCACGGCCATGAGGGCTGACGGCGGTGCTGCCCGGCTCCGCCACTCCGCTACGGCGTTGCCGCCGACGAGGGAGGCGGGGCCGTCGATGTCGACGCGCACGTGAGAGCCGGGGCGCAGCGGGGTCGCCCCGTGGGTCCGGGCCCGCAGGCGGCCGGCGTTGCTCAGGACGGCGCTTCCCGCCCGGTCGAGGGGTTCCAGCAGCAGGGCCGCGTCGTGGCCGTAGAAGTGGACGTCGGTGACGACCGCGTTGGCCCGTTCACCCGCATTCTCGGTGGCTGGCCGCACCCGCACCTGTTCCGGCCGGAGGATCGCCACCGGCGGGTGGGAGCCCTTCGCGGTACCGGTACTGTCCGTGCTGGCGGCCCCGTCGGTCCAGTCCAGCTCGACACCACAGCACCGGAGCCCCCCGGAGGCGGGGGCGTCCAGCACGATCACGTCGCCGAGGAGGAGCGCGACGTCGAGGTCGGCCGGACGGGCGTAGACGTCCCTCGGTGCGCCGACCTGCGCGATCTTCCCGTCCCGGAGAACCGCGACCAGGTCGGCCATGCTCATCGCTTCGGCCTGGTCGTGGGTGACCAGCAGGGCGGTCGTCCCCGAAACCCTGAGGACGCGCACGACGTCTTCCCGCAGCTCGGTGCGCAGGCCCGCGTCGAGTGAGCTGAACGGTTCGTCGAGCAGGATGAACCGGGGCTGCGGCGCCAGCGCCCGCGCCAGTGCGACCCGCTGCTGCTGGCCGCCGGAGAGCTCTTGGGGCATCCGGCGGCCGAAGCCGCTCAGCCCCACCAGTTCGAGCATCTCCTCGACGCGGTCCCGGGAGCCCCGTTTCGACTCCAGACCGAACGCCACGTTGCCGGCCACGGAGAAGTGCGGGAAGAGGGCGCCTTCCTGCGGCAGGATGCCGACCCCCCGCCGATTCGGTTGGACGTGGTCCCGCGGGCCCGCCACGACGCGCTCGCCGATCCGGACCCGGCCGCGCAGTGGTTGGTGGAATCCGGCGATGGTGCGCAGCAGGGTCGTCTTGCCGCATCCCGAAGGCCCCAGGACCGCGGCGATCGACCCGCTGGGCACGGTGAGGTCCACTCCGTCGAGGACGGGCGGGCCGCCGTAACCGGCCCGGATCCCTCGAAGCTCCACGTCCGTCATCAGTTCTCACCTTCCGACCCGGGGGGTCACCGTGTTCGAGGGTTCGTGCCGATCAGCGTGGCCAGCCGCGCAGCGGTCCTGCGTTCCTTGTTGGTCCGCTCGATGACGGCGAAGCCCAGGACCAGCGCGGGGATCATCGCGATCAGGATGAGCGCCAAGGCGTAGGGGGCGGCCGCCCCGTACAGCATGCGGTTGGTCAGGGCCCACATCTGGGTGGCGAGGGTGTCGTCGCCGGTCGGCCGCAGGAGCAGGGTCGCGGGCAGCTCCTTCGCCGCGGTGAGGAACACCAGTGCCACGCCAGCCGCGATCCCCGGTGTGGCGAGCGGCAGCGTCACCCGGGCATGGGTGACGGCGCTGCCCTTCCCGAGTGAGCGGGATACCTCCTCCAAGCGCGGAGGCGCAGCCGCCACCCCGGCCCGGACCCCCGCGATCGCCAGCGGCAGGAACAGCACGCCGTAGGCGAGGATCAGCAGCGGGGTCTCCTGGTACCACCCCGGTACCAGCCGGATGCCGACGAAGACGAAGGCCAGCCCGATCGTGATGCCGGGCAGGGCGTAGCCGATGTAGCTGATCGACTCCAGGAAGCGCGCGAACCGTCCGTCGTGCCGAGCAGCCAGGAGCGCGACAGGGAAGGCCAGTACCACCGCTGCCAGGGCGCCCATCGCGGAGAACGCGAGGGTATTCACGGTGGCGTCCACCAGCCGGTCCGGGTGGAACCCGCGGGAGTTGCCGGCGACGAACCATCCCGCCACGGTGGCGACCGGTACGCCGATGGCGGCGACCAGGAGGGCGACCGACGCGAGGAAGGCGGGCCATCTGGCGCGGCCTAGCGGGACGACCGGAGGGCGCCCCATCACGCCCGTGCCGACCCGTACCTGGCCGAAGCGGGCCGCCCGGCCCCGCGCCCGCCGTTCGGCGATCATGATGACCGCAGCCACCAGCACCAGTACGCACGCGAAGATCGCCGCCGGGGTGCGGTCGAACCCCGACCGGTAGCTCACGAAGATGTTGATCGTGAGGGTCTCGTACCGCATCAGCGAAGGGGCGGCGAAATCCGCCAGCGTGTAGAGCGTCACCAGCAGTCCTCCGGCCAGCACGGCGGGGCGCACCCCCCGCACGGTCACCAGGAAGAAGGTGCGCACGGCGCCCTTGCCCAGCGACCTCGCGACCTCCTCGGTGGCCAGGTCGCCGCTGCGCAGGGCCGCCATCACCGGCAGCATGACGTACGGGTAGGTCCCGAGCGTCAGCACCAGGAAAACTCCGGTGAAGCCCGCGATCTCCGGCCAGATGGAGATCCAGGCGGGGGCGGCGACCAGGGTCGGGGTCGCCAGCGGCAGCGCGAAGAGCACGCCCATCGTGCGGCGGAACGGCAGGTCGCTGCGGGCGATCAGCCAGGCGCAGGCGACCCCGATCACCAGGCACGCGACCGTCACCGTGCCGGCGAGCAGCCCCGTGCGCCACAACAGCTCGGCGGTCCGTTCCGAGACCACGTGGTCCACCGCGAGTCCGAAGCCGCGTTCGAACGCGCGCAGCACCAGGTAGACGAGCGGAACCAGGACGAAGGCGGCGACCGCGACCGACGCCGCCGCCAGGACCGGTGCCCGCCGGAGGAGCCCGGTCCTCAGGGCGACGACCCGCCTGGGCGCTGCCCTCCGAGGCGGGTCGTCGTGTTCGGCTCGCTGCAACATGGCGCCGTCACAGCAGACCGGCGTCTTGCAGCATGTCCAGAGTCCCCTCCATCGAGGCCACCTCGCCCAGCTCCATCGCGGGGGGACTGAGCTCGCTGAGGGGTACGAGGTCGTGCTGCGTGGATTCGACCCCTTCCCGGATCGGGTACTCCGCGGTGTCGTCGGCGAAATGCTGCTGTGCGGTCTCCGAAACCATGAATTCGACGAGTTCGTTCGCCTCGTCCTGCATATCGCTGCTCTCGAGCACTGAGATTCCGGCGATGACCACCAGTCCCAGCGGGTCGCCGCCGGTAATGTGGTGCGGCTCCCAGTGAACGTTCTCTTCGCCGAACTCCTCGGTCTGCACGATGTGGTAATAGTGATTGACCATGCCGATCTCGACGGTGTTGTTCTCCACGCCCTCGATGATGGCCCGGTTGTTGTCGAACGGCTCGGGATCGTTCGCGGCGAAGTCGGTGAGCCACTCCGCGGTCCAGTCGTCGCCCTCGATGGTCCTCAGGCCGCTGACGAAGGACTGGAACGAGGAGTTGCTCGGGGCGAAGCCGACCTCTCCCTGCCAGCGCTCGTCGGTCAGTTCGTCGATGCCCTCAGGCAGTTCGCCGGGGGAGAGGACGTCGGGGTTGTGGGCGATCACGCGGGCCCGGGCGGAGGTGGCGACCCAGGAACCGTCGTCGGCCTGGTACTCCTCGGGGACCTCCGAAAGCACGCCGTCGGAGAGTGTGGCGATCTGCCCGGCCTCGGCGAGGGCGTTGATGCCGCCGACCTCCAGGGTGAAGAAGACGTCGGCCGGCGTCGCCTCGCCCTCCTCCAGGATCTGGGCGGTCATCTCCGCGCTGTCGCCGTAGCGGACGTCGAGCTCGATGCCGGTCTCTTCCTGGAACTCCTCGACCAGGGGGTCGATGTTCTCCTCTTCCCTGCCGGAATAGAGGGTGAGTACGCCCTCGTCGGACTCGTCCGCGTCGTCTTCGAAGGCGCCGCACGCCGTAAGGGCAAGAACAAGAACAAGGGCCGCAGAAGCACTGCGGGCCGTCCGTTTTACATTTCCACTGACCGGATTCGAGCCCACCGCGACTCCTCGCCATTGTCTTGATTTGAGGAGTTCCACTGTAGTACTGAAAGAGCTTGCTGGAAAGCCCGTGAAGCCCTTGTTTCAAGGTTTACTATCCGTGTCTGGATGATACGCATCACGACTGTCACCGGCGATTTATAACAGTGGTTATATTCGATTTATCGCGGCTGTTATCCCCTTCTGGATAATGGAATTCCATGCTGCCCGGGGCCGGCTCAGAGCGCGGTTCCGACCACCTCCCACACGACACCGGCGACCAACAGCAGGCAGATGGCCGCACCCGCGTAGAAGGCCCAGTGCGGCTTGACCACGCGCAGCAGCCGCCGTCCCACGAGGACCGCGAGCGCGGCCACCACCAGCAGTGCCGCCAGGGCACCTGCGTACACCTCGGCCGGTGCCCCGAACCGTGCCGCCAGCGAGATGGTGAGCAGTTGCGACGGGTCGCCGAACTCGGCGAACAGCAGCACCACGAACGACGTCGTGATCACCCTGAAGCCGGTGGCCGGTTTCGCCCGCGCGGCGACGGCCTCCTCGGCCTCGGCCAGTTCCTCCTCCCCGGCATCGGCTTCCCGGTGGTGTTCGCGGGCCTCCCGGAACAACAGGACCGCGCCGACCAGGAACAGGCAGCCCGCGACGACGGCGACCGGCGTGCGGGGCAGCAGGGTCACCGCCGACCCCAAGGCCACCGCGACCCCGGTCTGCACCGTGAACGCCGCCGCGGCACCGAACCAGACCAGCAGCGGCCGGTAGCGGGTGGCCAGCACCAGCGTGGCCAGGAAGGTGGTGTCGGGCAGCTCGGCGAGGAACACGGTTCCGAAGGTGAGGACGAGTGCCAGCAGGTCCATCAGGGTCTCGCTCTCACTGCGTCCGGTCAGGTCTCGGGCGGTGGTCCAGGCGTTGCCGCGTGGTTGTCGAGCTCGGCGGCGTAGACGTTCTCGGCGAACTCGTTCAACGCCTCGGCGCAGGCTTCGGCGGCTTCCCGCGCCTGCACCCCGCGCGGCGCTCCGAGCGTGTCACGGGCGCTGATCTTGTCCAACCAGGTACGCAGCTTGGCCAGGTCCTCCTCGTTCTCCTCGAGCTCGGCGTAGGTGAACTTCTCGGCCTTGGTCTCCTTCTCGAGCTCGGCGTGGAAGTCCTCGCAGCGCCCGAGCAGCTCGGCGTACTCGGCGTCCCGCGCGGCGTTGAACCCCGCGACGATCTGTTCGGAGCCCACGAGGCTCTCCGCCCGCAGCAGCTGACCGGAGCCGCCCATGTCCTCGACCTCGGCCCGCAGCTTGCGCATGGCCCGCTCCGCCGCCGACGACTCCGGCAGCGCCGCGACGGAGTTGGCCAGGTAGACGGCGCCTGCGGCCTTGAGCCGCCGCCACACCATGGCCCGCAGACGGGACGGTTCACTGGGTACCCGGTAGATCAGAAGCAACCAGGTGGCGTTCGCACTCAGGGCTCGCACCCCTCTCCGGGCGGCCGTGGCCGCGCTCTCTCCCCGACGGCTTCGGCGGCCATCAGAGCACCACCACCGAACGCAGCACTCCGCCGTGGTGCATCTTGTCGAAGGCGGCCTCGACCTCGGCGATCCCGATCTCCTCGGTCACGAACGCGTCCAGGTCCAGTCGCCCCTGCTGGTACAGGTCGACCAGCATCGGGAAGTCCCGTGAAGGCAGGCAGTCGCCGTACCAACTGGACTTCAACGCGCCCCCTCGCCCGAAGACGTCGATCAGCGGCAGTTCCGGCACGGTCATGTCCGGGGTGGGCACCCCGACCAGGACGACGGTGCCAGCCAGGTCGCGGGCGTAGAAGGCCTGCTTCCACGTCTGCGGCTTGCCCACCGCCTCCACCACCAGGTCGGCGCCCTCGGCGTCCTCGTAGGTTCCGGCGCAGATCCGCTTGATCTCCGCCACCGGGTCGGACTGGGAGGAGTCCACCGTGTGCGTGGCCCCCAATTCCTTGGCGGCCGCCAGCTTCTTGGCGTCGATGTCCACCGCGATGACCGGCGAGGAGCCGGCCAGGGCGGCGCCCGCGACCGCGGCGACGCCGACGCCGCCGCAACCGATCACCGCTGTCGAGCGTCCCCGGGTGGCCCCGCCGGTGTTGATCGCGGCACCGAGGCCCGCCATCACCCCGCAGCCGAGCAGGCCCACTGCGGCCGGCCGGGCCTGCGGGTCGACCTTGGTGCACTGTCCGGCGGCTACCAGCGTCTTCTCGGCGAACGCCCCGATCCCCAGCGCCGGGGACAGCTCGGTGCCGGCGTCGGGGCCGTCGGCCAAGGTCATCTTCTGGGTGGCGTTGTGTGTGTCGAAGCAGTACTGCGCGTCGCCGCGCTTGCACGCCCGGCACTGGCCGCAGACGGCACGCCAGTTCAGCACCACGAAGTCACCCGGCGCGACATCGGTGACGTCCGGGCCCACGGCCTCGACGACCCCGGCGGCCTCGTGGCCGAGCAGGAACGGGAACTCGTCGTTGATCCCGCCGTCCCGGTAGTGCAGGTCCGTGTGGCACACCCCGCAGGCCTGCACGGCGACCACAGCCTCGCCCGGCCCCGGGTCCGGGATGCTGATCGCGACCAGCTCCACCGGAGCGCCCTTACTGCGTGCGATAACGCCCTCAACCTGTTGCACTGGTTATCCTCTCCTCGTTCGGACGGTCCGCGGGATCAGCTCGCCGGTCCGCGGCTGCTCGGGGTCGTTGGCCGCCGCCACCGCGGCCGTGACCCGGTCGTGGTCGGGCGAGAGGTGGCAGACCGGGTCGGTGCGGGCCGCGTCGCCGGTGAGCGCGAACGCCTGGCAGCGGCAGCCGCCGAAGTCGATGTCGCGGCGCGGGCAGCTGGAGCACGGTTCCGGCATCCACGCGGTCCCCCGGAACTTCTGGAAGACCGGAGACGACCGCCAGATCCACTCCAGGGAGTGCTCGCGCACGGTGGCCGGGGGCAGCCCGTGTCCGCGGACCACGTCGTGGGCGGTCGGGCACGGCAGCGCCTCGCCGTCGGGGACGACGGTGAACTGGCGTCGGGCCCACCCGTCCATGCAGGGCTTGGGGTAGCGGCTGTAGTAGTCGGGGATCACGTAGATGATCGCCATCCGGCCCCCGAGGCGTTCCTTGGCCGCCCGGACGACGGTCTCGGCCTGGGCCAGCTGCTCCCTGCTCGGCAGCAGTTCGCTCCGGTTGAGTCCGGCCCAGCCGTAGTACTGGGTGTTGGCGAGTTCGATGCGGTCGGCCCCGACCTCGTCGGCAAGGTCGAGGATGCCGCCGATCCGGTCGATGTTCTGCCGGTGGAGCACGACGTTGAGGGTGAGCGGCCAGCCCAGCTTCTTCACCAGCGCCGCGACTTGCAGCTTGCGCCGGAACGACCTGGTGCCGGCGATCCGGTCCGAGAGCGCCTCCTCGTCGGCCTGGATGCTGAGCTGCACGTGGTCGAGGCCCGCGGCACGCAGGTGCTCGGCGCGGCGCTCGGAGAACCCCAGCCCGCTGGTGATCAGGTTGGTGTACATCCCCAGCCCGCTGGCGTGGCCGACCAGGTCGGCGATGTCGTGGCGCCGCATCGGCTCGCCACCGGAGAGGTGCAGCTGCAGCACGCCCATGTCGGCGGCCTCGGTGAAGACCCGCTGCCACTCCTCGGTTCCCAGCTCGTCGCGGTAGCCCTCCATCTCGAGCGGGTTGGAGCAGTAGGGGCAGTGCAGCGGGCAGGCGTAGGTGAGTTCGGCGAGGAGGCCGAAGGGCTGTTCGAGCGGCTCGTCGGCGCCACCGGCGTGTGGGAAGGCGGTGTCAGTCATCGCCAGCCTCCATCCCGCGGCGGGCGATGAGGTCGGCGATGTAGTCGCGGGCCTCGTCGGCGGCGACCGCACCGTACCGGCTCCGCAACTCTGCCCGGATCTCGGCGACGGTGCGCTGTCCGTCGCACAGCTCCACGATCTCGGCGCCGGTGGGATTGAGGATGAGGATCGTTTCCGGTGAGAGCAGCACGTGCTGGCCGCGTGCGGTGTCGAACCGCATCCGGACACCTGCCGCCAGGCGGGGCCGGGCGGTATCGTCCATCCCCGGCTGCGCGGCGGGGTCCGACTCGGCGGCCGCCATCTCAGCGGCTCCCATAGGCCTGGTCCATGGCATCGAGCATGCTCCAGAGGACGTCGCACTTGAAGGAAAGCGCCGCGATCGCGGCCGCTTGGCCGTCGGGTGTCACGCAGTGCTCGCGCACCACCTCCAGACCGTGTTCGGAGTCGCGGGGCGCCTGGTCGATCCGCACGCGGAAGTAGGCCAGTTCCTCGGGGTCGATCCAGGTGTAGTGGCGCTCGAACGCCGCGAGCCGCTCCGCCATCAGGCTGGGTGCGAACAGCTCGGTCAGCGAGGAGGCCACCGCCTCGACCCACGGCCGGGTGCGGGCGAACGTGACGTAGGCGTCGACGGCGAACCGCACCCCCGGCAGCAGGTGCCGCTCGTCGGTGATCTCCTCCCGGGTCAGCCCCACGGCCTCACCGAGCCGGATCCAGGATTCGATACCGCCGCCCCCGTCGGTGGTGCCGTCGTGGTCGGTGATCCGCTGCACCCAGCGGCGCCGGACTTCGCGGTCGGGGCAGTTGCTGAGGACCGCGGCGTCCTTGCGCGGGATGTTCGCCTGGTAGTAGAAGCGGTTGGCCACCCAGCCCCGGATCTCCTCCCTGCTGGACCCGCCGTCGTTCATCCGGCGGTGGAGGGGATGCTGGTGGTGGTAGCCCTTGACGTGGGCGCGGAGCGCCTCCTCCAGGCCGTCGGGGGAGAGGGTGTCGGCTGCCAGAGAATCGGATGTCGGTACCGCGGTCATCTCGCTCCTCAGATCTCCAGCTCCAGCCCGTCCTCGGCGACTTCCATGCCGTGGCGGGCGAGGGTCTCCCGCTCCGGCGAGTCTTCGAGGAGGATGGGGTTGGTGTTGTTGATGTGGATGTAGATCCTGCGGTCGATCGGCAGGGGTGACAGCCGCTCGAGGCTGCCGTCCCGGCCGCTGATCGGCACGTGGCCCATGTCGCGGGAGGTCTTGGCGGCGAGGCCCAGGTCAGGCATCTCGTCGTCACTCCAGCAGGTGCCGTCGACCAGCAGCCCCGACGCCCCGGACGTCTCACCGAGGAGCTCGTCGCTGAGGTGCTGGACACCGGGCAGGTAGACCACGCTCTTCCCGCTGTGGTCGTCGGTGATGCGGTAGCCCACGACCCGGCCGTAGCTCGGGGCGCCGTGGAACCGCAACTTCTTCTCGGTGGGGACGTCGAAAGCGCGGTAGGACAGCCCGTCTCCGAGGGGAACCGTGGCGCCGGGCAGGACCGGTTCCCATGCGACCGGGCAGTAGGCCTCCAGGGTTCGCCCCAGCCCTGTTCCGTTCATCAGTGTTTCCCGCACCGACCCGGTGGCGTGCACCCGAAGTCCCCGTCCCTCCCGCATCAGCAGCAGGCCGAGGGTGTGGTCGAGTTCGGCGTCGGTGAGCAGGACCGCCCGCAACCGCACCACCCGGCCGTCGTCGGGGTGCAGCGCAGGGAACGCCTCGATCTGCGCTCGGATGTCCGGTGAGGCGTTGAACAGGTACCACTGCTCCCGGTCGGCACTCACCGCGATCGAGGACTGGGAACGCGGCACACAGGGCCGCGACCCCGTCCGCACCGCCCGGCACGGCGGACAGGTGCAGTTCCACTGCGGGAACCCGCCACCGGCGGCCGAACCCAGCACACGTACCCACACGGGCCGAGCACCCCTTTCTTGGTGTGTCCGCGACAGATGCGTCAGCGTTCGAACAGGACGGCTGAGGGGCGCGGACGCCGGGCCGGAGTGCCCCGGCCCGGCGTCCGTCACCTTGTGCTGGTCAGTCGTCCCAGACGAACACGTAGGCGGTCGCTTCCGCGGAGACCCTGACCTCCGTGACGGTGGGGGACACCCATTCCTTCGTTTGCTCCATAGAGCTCTCCTTTCTCTGCGGCCGTCGTGTGTGCGGCTGACCCGTCCAGGACGGGAATCTTTCCGGCCGGGCTCAGTCGGGCCTTGGATCTCAGTCGGGCAGTGCGAAGGCGATCAGCGCGCTGCCGTGGCCCGCGGCGAGCATGCCGGGAATGATGCCCTCGAGCCATCCGCCCCAGCCGACCGGCACGACGACGTACTGCTTGCCGTTGACGGTGTAGGTGGAGGGACTGCTGTGGTGGCCGCTGCCGCACTGGAACTGCCACAGCTTCTCGCCGGTCTCGGCGTGCAGCGCGAGGAACTCGCCCGTCGGCGTGCCCGCGAACACGAGGTTGCCCGCGGTGGTGAGGGTCGAGGCCGCCATCGGGTGGTCGAGCCGGTAGCGCCACTTCTCCTCACCGTGGGAGTCGAAGGCGCTGATCGAGCCGGCCATGTTGTCGATGTCCACCTGGACGGCGGCACCCCAGTAGGGCATGCCTTCGCGGAATTCCCGGCGCCTCCGGGTGGCTGTGGCGCCGACGTCGGCGACCGGCACGTAGAACGTGTCGTGATCGGGGTGGTAGGACGCGTGCGTCCACTCCTTCGCGCCGGCCGGGCCGGGGTAGAAGTGAACGGGGTCCCCCTCCTTGTCCGGGTACTTCCGCGGTGTCACCTTGCCGTCGCGGGTGATGACACCCCAGTCGATCCGGTCGACGAAGGGGGTGACGTGCTGCAGCTGGCCGTTGGTGCGGTCCAGCACGAAGAAGTACCCGTTCTTGTCGAAGTGGCCCAGCAGCTTCTTGCCGTCCCGCTCGAACAGGATCATCTCCATCGTGGAGTCGTAGTCCCACAGGTCGTGCGGGGTGAATTGGTAGTGCCACCTGATCTCACCGCTGTCGACGTCCACGGCGACGACGCTGTCGGTGTAGAGGTTGTCCCCCGGGCGCACTTCGCCGTCGAAGTCCGGGGCCGGGTTGCCGGTACCGGCGTAGTAGAGGTTCAGCTCCGGGTCGTAGGTGCCGGTGACCCAGTGGTTGGCGCCGCCGCGAGCCCAGGACTCGTCGTCGGGCCAGGTGTCGCCGCCGGGCTCGCCCGCCTTGGGCACCGTGTAGGTGCGCCAGCGGTGCTCGCCGGTCTCCAGATCCCAGCAGTCGATGTGCCCGCGGACCCCGAACTCGCCGCCGGAACTGCCGGTGATGACCGTGTCCTTGATGACCGTCGGGGCGAGCGTGGCGCTCTCGCCGGCCCGGACGTCGCCGATCGTCTTCTGGAAGATCTTGTCGCCGTTGGTGGCGTCGAGGCAGACCAGCTGGGCGTTGGCCGTGACGAAGTAAACCCGGCCGTTGGCGACCGCGCAGCCGCGGTTGACGTTTCCGCAGCACAGCGAGACGTCGAAGGGCACCGCGTGCTTGTAGCGCCAGAGTTCCGTGCCGGTCTCGGCGTCGAGGCACCAGAACCAGCCGTCCCAGCCGGTGACGTACATGACGCCGTCGACGATCAGGGGGCTGGCCTCGAAAGCGTAGGTCGAGGCGCCGGCGATCTGCCCCGACATCCCCGCCTGGAAGATCCACGCGGGCCCGATCCGGTGCACGTTGTCGGTGTTGATCTGGTCCAGGAGGCTGTACCGCTTCCCGTCGTAGTCGCCGTAGTAGGTCATCCAGTTGTCCGGCTCCGACCGTGCCGTGCGGAGGCGCTCGGAGTCGACGTTGCTCGTGCTCGGTGCGGTGCCCTTGACGGCGCTCAGGGCGCCATGGTCGATCGCTTCGCCCGCGTCGATGTATTCGGTCGTCATGAGTTGTCCCCCTGGGTCGGACGCGGCTGGGGCGGCCGGTCGAGACGTGCCTCAGGCGGGACCTCGCCCCGCACGACGATCGAGGCGGTGAGACCGCGCCCTTCGTCGTTGCCGGCCGGGGAGCTGTACCAGTAGTAGCCCGGGCCGTCGAGGTTGAGCTTGGCCCGGCCCTTGGAATGGTTCAGCAGCCAGATGAACTTCTGGTCTCCGTTGCTGGGCAGCAGGCAGGCGTGGGTGTTCTTGTCGTCGTTGATGATCGTCAGCTCGAGGTCGCCGCCTCGGGGCAGGACCAGGATCGCGGGATCCCAGCTGAGCGTGTCCTCTTTGATCCGGATGGTGGCTTCCATCGTTCCGTCGTCGCGCACCGTCGCTTCCGCGATGGAACCGGTGCCGAGTACCTGCCCGATGGTCGCTGCGTTCTGGGTGTCCAATCCGAGCTCGCGGACCAGCACCGACGGCACGTCAGCCATCGTCATCGGACATCACCTCCGCGTTGAGATTTCGCCAGTGAAGCCTGGAGAGGGTTGCCACGCTAGGCATCGGCCGACCCGTCCGGTACCCCTCGCCGCCCGGCCCCCGAAGGGCGCCGCTCGCAGCCCTAGCGAGACCGCTCGCGGTGACGCCCGTCACATCCTGCGGTATGGCTGCCGTCACGGTCGTCCGCGTGGCGGCCGTGTCGGTCGGCCGCATGACCACCGTCACCGGCGGGCGCGTAGCGGCCGTTAGGTTCTCGGAGTGACCGCGGGCAGGTCCAGGCACATGACCTTGTCCCACGCGGCCACGAAGTCGCGGACGAACCCCTCCTCGGCGCCGTCGGCCGCGTAGGCCTCCGCCAGCGCGCGCAGCTCCGAGTGGGAGCCGAAGACCAGGTCGACCCTGCTCGCGACCCACCCGGGTTCGCCGGTTCGCCGGTCGCGCCCCTCGTAGGCCGACGCCTCTCCGCGGTGGCCCCGCCGGGGTTCCCACTCGGTGCCGGGGTCGAGCAGGTTGACGAAGAAGTCGTTGGTCAGCGTGCCCGGGGCCTTGGTGAACACGCCCTGGGCCGACTGGCCCTGGGTGGCGCCCAGCACCCGCAACCCGCCCACCAGTACCGTCATCTCCGGTGCGCTCAGGGTGAGCTGCCGGGCCCGGTCGACGAGGAGGTGTTCGGCCGGAAGCCGAGCGTGCTTGCCGGCGTAGTTGCGGAACCCGTCGGCGGCCGGTTCCAGAACGGCGGACCAGTCTGGGTCCGTCCACTCCTGGGCGGCGTCGGTGCGTCCCGGCCGGAAGGGCACCTCGACGACGTGGCCAGCCCTGCCCGCGGCGTGCTCGATCGCGGCGCAGCCGCCGAGAACGATCAGGTCCGCCAGCGAGACGCGCTTGCCGTCGTCCCGGGAGCGGTTGAACGCCGCCCGGATCCGTTCCAGAACGCCCAACACCGCCCCGAGCTCGTCGGGGTCGTTGACCTCCCAGCCGCGTTGCGGTTCGAGGCGCAGGCGCGCGCCGTTGGCTCCGCCGCGCCGGTCGCTGGCACGGTAGGTCGAGGCCGACGCCCAAGCGGTGAGGGCCAAGCGAGCGGGGGACAGCCCCGAGCCGAGGATCTGGCGTTTCAGGTCGCCGATGTCCTCGGCGTCGACGAGTCCGTGGTCGACCTCGGGCACCGGATCCTGCCAGATCAGCCGCTCGGCGGGCACCAGCGGCCCCCGGTAGTGGTGGATCGGCCCCATGTCGATGTGGGTGAGCTTGAACCAGGCCCGCGCGAAGGCGTCCGCCAACCATTCCGGATGCGCGAGGAAGCGCCGGGCGATCCGCTCGAACCCCGGGTCCTCGGCGAGCGCGAGGTCGGTGGTGAGCATCGTGGGGTGGTGGGTCACCGACGGGTCGAAGGGATCCGGGACCGTGCCGGCGCCCCCGCCGTTGCGCGGCACCCACTGCCACAGCCCCGCGGGACTGAGCTCGACGTCCCAGTCGTGGGCGAACAGCGTCTCGAGGAAACTGTTGTCCCACGCGGTGGGGGTGGAGGTCCAGATCCCCTCCAGCCCGCTCGCGACGGAGTCCGCGCCCGTGCCCTCACCGTGGGAGCATGCCCAGCCGAGTCCCTGCGCCTCGATCGGGGCCGCCTCGGGTTCGGGGCCGAGCGCCTTGGCGGGGTCGGCCTTGCCGTGCGTCTTCCCGAAGGTGTGCCCGCCGGCGATCAGCGCCACCGTCTCCTCGTCATTCATCCCCATCCGGCGGAACGTCTGGCGGATGTCGCGGGCCGAGGCCACCGGGTCGGGCTGGGTGGCGGGGCCCTGGGGGTCGACGTAGATCAGCCCCATCTCGCTGGCCGCCAGCGGCTCCTCGAGGTCGCGCACACCGCTGTGGCGCTCGTCCGTGAACCAGGTGTCCTCGGGCCCCCAGTAGGTCTCGTCGGGCCTCCAAGCGTCCTCGCGGCCGCCCGCGAACCCGAAAGTCCGCAAGCCCATGCACTCCAGCGCGCGGTTCCCCGCGAAGACCATCAGGTCCGACCAGGACAGCTTGCGCCCGTACTTGCGCTTCACCGGCCACAGCAGCCGACGGGCCTTGTCCAGGTTGCGGTTGTCCGGCCAGCTGTTCAACGGTGCGAAGCGCTGCAGGCCCGCGTTCGGGCCTCCCCGGCCGTCACCGGCGCGGTAGGTGCCGGCGCAGTGCCAGGCCATCCGCAACACGAGCGGACCGTAGTGGCCGTAGTCGGCGGGCCACCACTCCTGCGACGTGGTCAGCACCCGGTCGATATCACGGGCCACCCCGTCCAGGTCCAGGGTCTCGAACTCGGCGGCGTAGTCGAACTCCGCCTCCCACGGACCCGTGTCCCGGCGGGACTGGTCGAGGACGCGCAGGTCGAGCCGGGCGGCCCCCGAGCGGTGCGGGCCGCCGCCCGACGCGTCCCGGACCGCCGCGTGCCCGTGTCGCCCGCCCGGTTGGGGCCGCCGTCCTCGGCGGCGTGCGCCGATGGCCTGGTCGTAGGTCTTGTCGACGTAGGCGTCCGGGTTCTGGGGCATACCGTTCCTCCAACACCTGGACCTCAGATGCCCAAGGCGTGCCGTACCGCGCGGGTGTTGCGCCGGGAGACGGGCACCATCGTGTTCTCGGGGTCGTCCATCACCAGGTACAGCTCGCCCTTGTCCCGGCGCTCGACCTCGCGGATCCGGTTCAGGTTCACCACGTACCGGCGGTGCACACGGAGGAATCCCGTGTACGCCAGCTCGTGGTCGAGCTTGTCCAAGCTGGCGGAGGCCGCCTGCAGCCTGCCCTGGTCGGTGGTCAACCAGACGTCGCTGCCCTCCGCCTTGGCCAGCGTCACTTCGGGATGGCGCAGCAGCACCATCCGGTTCTCCCGCATGCCGACCACGCGGTGCGGCTGTGCCGGCTCCTGGCCGCACGCGGAACGGGGTGCCGTCTCCGCGGCCGGCATCTGCTCACCGTCGGAGACGGTGAACGTGATCAGGTGTCCGACCAGGCTCCCGTAGTGGAAGACCGGACGGATCCCGATCGGCGAGGGCTCGTCGGCCAGGTGGGTGCTGATCTGGGTGGACCCCACCCAGTCGGAGTCGCGGCCGGCGCGTTGGGTGGCGTACCGGGCGGCGCGGATGAGTTCGGGCAGCTGCGGGTTCCAGCGCACCGCGGGGTCGACGGCGGGGGAGTCGGCGGGCACACCCAGCAGCGCCGCCACCGTGTCGTCGGCGATCACCACCTTCCCCGCGGTGTCGACCGCGGCCAGGGGTGCCCTGGTACGGCCCCGGCCGTGGTTGAACGCCGCCAGCAGTTCGGCGCCGCCGTCGCGAGCGCGCATCCGCAGCCTTCTCTGGGTGTGGGTGGCGGCGTTCGCCAGCCAGGTCGGCGCCGGGCCGGGCAGGTCACCGCGCCAGCAGGAGATGTTCAGGACGGCGAGCGGTTCCTTGGTGACGGCGTCGCGTACCGCGGCACCGGCGCAGGACCACTCGTGGAAGGCCTGGCACCAGTGCTCCTCGCGTCGGACCAGAGCGACGCTCGGTGTTGCCAGCGCGGTGCCCATGCCGTTGGTGCCCACGGCTCCCTCGGCCCAGCAGTACCAGGGCGCGAGACTGGCGTCGGTGGCGACCGCACGGGTCTCCTTGTCGCCCCATTCGGCGAGGATCCGGCCGTTGGCGTCGGCGACCGTGACGATCCCGCCCAGGTTGGCGATCTCGTGCGCCATGGAGGCGGCTCGAAAACCCAGTTCGGTGAAGACGACGTCGTGTTCTAGGGAGTGGGCTACCTCGCTCACCGCCACCGGGGCTTCGGAGAGGTAGGGATCGACGTTGTACTGGTCGCGGCTGCGTTGCCAGGAGATCGCCACCTCGGGGCGAACTCCGCTGATCTCGTTCTCGCCCTGTACGAACTGTTCCCACGCTCCGTACAGCGAGACCTTGCGTTCGGTGAGGGGTCCTAGTCGTGGCGTAGTGGACATGGGGGGCCGCCTCTGCTCCGCTCGCTGGGCGGCGAGCCCGGCTCTTCGAGTGGCTGGAGTGGGCCGCCGTCGTCGACATTCGGAGGTGTGTTGTCTATCACATAGGCCCAGGGTGGCATACGACATGCGGTGATACCAGGGGTTCTGCGCTGCTAACCGAACGCGGGATCGGCGATGTCCTCCGCGGCCCGGAGCACACGGAGGACGTTGCCCCCGGCGAGTTTGGCCAGATCCGATTCGGACCAGCCGCGGTCGGCCAGGGCGGCGAGGAGCCGCGGATAGCCCGCCACGTCCTCCAGCCCTTCGGGCATCGGGTCGTTTCCCATGTAGTCGCCCCCGATGCCGACGTGGTCGATGCCCGCGACCTCTCGGACGTGTTCGATGTGCTCGACGACCTGCGCCAGGGTGGCGGTGGGCGGGGGCGACTGCTCGGTGAGCCTCGCCATGAGTGCGTCGTAGGCCGCCCCGCCCTTGGCGACGCCCCGCTGCCGGGCTTCCCGCCTGGCGTCGGCGTGCCATCGGGCGACTGCCGGGGAGACGAACGCGGGCAGGAACGTCACCATGCACACCCCTCCTCCCGCCGCCAGGGTCTCGAGCACGTCGTCGGGCACGTTGCGCACGTGGTCGCAGAGCGCACGGGCGGAGGAATGGCTGAAGATCGCGGGTGCGCCGGTGATCCGCAGCGCGTGGCGCATCACGTCCGGCGAGGTGTGGGAGAGGTCGACCAGCATGCCGAGCCGGTTCATCTCGTGCACGACCTCCTCGCCGAACCCCGAGAGCCCGCCCAGGACCGGTTCGTCGGTCGCCGCGTCGGCCCAGCCGACGTTCCTGTTATGGGTCAGGGTCAGGTAGCGCACCCCCAGCAGGCGCATCGCCCGCAGCACCGCCAGCGAGCCGTCGATGCAGTGCCCGCCCTCCATACCGAGCAGTGACGCGACCCGCCCGCGCGAGTTCACGACCTCGTCTGCGGTGGTCGCCAGCACCAGCCGGTCCGGATACCGGGCGACGAGGCGCCGCACCAGGTCGATCTGCTGCAGGGTGGCGGTCACGGCCGTCGGCCCCTGATACAGCTCCGGGGAGACGTAGACCGACCAGAACTGCCCGGATACACCGCCGGCCGCCAAGCGGGGCAGGTCGGTGTGCAGGTCCGACACCACCTCGGTCAGGTCGACCTGTTCCAGGTCGCCGTACTGCTGCCGGATCGCCCAGGGGAGGTCGTTGTGGCCGTCGATCAGCATCGTCATGGTCGTGAGCCTCACAGCCCGAACCGGGAGCGGCAACCCCTGAGCGGGGCCCGTTGCCCGGGTCCGGGCGGAAACGGCCGTCGACGCACCGATCGGCGCCACTACGGTGGTCGGATGACGACACCGACCTGTACCTGTGGTTCGACCAGCTTCGAGGAAGGCTTTATCGACGACGTCGCCCAGGGCAAGGTGCGCTGGGTGGCCGGCGAGATCAACGTCGGACTGTTCGGAAACGCCCAGCGCATGGGGCGCGAACACCGCTTCATCCGTGCCCTGTGCTGTACCCGGTGTGGACTGCTGCTGATGACCGCCCCCCGCGACGTCTGACCCCCGCCGACAGCGGCCCCGGAACCCGGCCCGAACACACCCCTCCTCCGCCCGCGCGGACACCGGAACGCCCCCCGGGTTGACGTGCGACCGCGAACACGTCCGCATGCGGTCACGGTGAAATAGCAGGTGAACCGATGTGTGGGAGGTGCGGGTCACACCGGGTGCAAGCGAACGACCGACAACGCTATGGGGGAAGTACACATGCGTTCGTTCAGCATCACCGCCAAGGTCTCCGGGGTCGCCGTGGCCACCGCCGCACTCGTCGGCGCGGGCCTGTTCAGTGCCAACGCGGTCGCAGCCGAGGACCGGCCGATCGATCCGGCCGACGCCCCGGAGATTATGGAGCGCCCCTGGCCCGAGCACGGGGTCGGGGAAACCCACGCCAACGTCTGGGTCGTCTCCAACTACCTGACCGTCGAGTTCGACGACAACGGTGACCCCTACTGGCCCCACGACCCGACCGAGGAGCTCGACGAGGAGCTGTCCGAGGCGATCGAGCAGTACCAGCAAGACAACGGGATGGGCGACCACGGCCACATCCACGAAGAGCTGTGGGGCCACTTCTCCGAGGGCCAGTTCGGGGGCGCGGCCTTCGACTGGGGCCCAGGTGACGGCCGCGACTTCTACACCCAGGGCGACAGCGGCGAGGGTGTGGAGAGCGTCCAGTACATGCTGATCGACCACGGTTACCTGGACGAGGACGAGCCCGACGGACAGTACGGCCCCGTGACCGAGGAGGCCGTGGAGGACTTCCAGGCCAACGAGGTCTGCCCCGAGCTCTCCATCAGCGAGCAGGACTGCGTCGACGGCCTGGCCGGCGCGGTCACCTACCGCGCGCTGGTCACTATCGAGTAGTACGGATCGGCGTTCCGGTGGGGACGTTGCAGGTCATGCAGGGGGCTCGCCGAGAGCGGTTGGCCCCCTGCCGCGCCGCTCCAGCCGGGTGCTCCGGGCGCGTCGCCGATGTCGTCAGAACGCACCGAAGAACAGCCCGAGTGCGGCCACCACCGCTACGCCGGCGACGGGGACGATGACGGTGACGACGCCGATGTCCTTGTAGGACTCGCGGTGGGACAGCCCGCAGACCAACAGCAGAGTGATGATCGCCCCGTTGTGCGGCAACGAGTCCAGCCCCGTCGAGGCCATAGCGGTCGCCCGGTGCATCACCTCCATGCTGATCCCCTGGTCCGCTGCGAGCGCGGTGAGTTCCTCGCCGAAGGTCTCCAGCGAGATCGTCAACCCCCCGGACGCGGACCCGGTGAGGGCGGCGATTCCGGAGGTCGACAGGATGGAAGTGATGAGCGCGTTCTCGCTGATCGCGAAGATCCCGTCCCGAATCACCATGAAGGCCGCGAGAGAGGCGATGACCGCGCCGTAACCGATCTCGCTCGCCGTGGTGGCGGCGGGGAGTACCGCGTTCTTCGCGCCCTCTGAGATGCCGTTGACCAGCTCGCGGACCGAACCGAACTTCAGGACGAGGATTGAGACGATGCCCACGACCATTCCGGTCGTCACCGACCACAGGCCGGCGACGCTGGTGACGTCGGTGGCGCCGTACGCTTCCTCGGCCAGGTAGGCGGTGTCCATCGCGGGGAGGACCGCGTAGGTCATCAAGGCGTTGGTCAGGACCACGACGAGGACCGGGACGAGTCCGAGGAATCCCTGCAGGGCGGTCCCACCGCGCACCGGTTGTGCGGTCTCGGCCCTTCGATCGGTGAGTGCTGCCCGGGGTGCCGCGATCCCGCCCGCGGAACCGGTGGCTCCGCCGGTGCTGCTCGGCGCCGGCGGACCATCCGGCACGTTTCCGGTGCCGCTGGTCCTGCGTTCGGCATCGGTCAGGTCGGTGAATGACTCCCCGGCCGCCCTCAGCTTGGCCTTGCGCCAGTTCAGCCACGCCAGGCCGAGGGCGAAGACCACGGCGGCGGCTACCAGACCGAGCAACGGTGCGGCGAACGTGTTGGTGCCGAAGTAGAGGGTCGGGATCGTGTTGTGGATCTGAGGCGAACCCGGAAGTGCCGCCGTGGCGAAGGTGAAGATCCCGAGCGCGATGGCCGCCGGCATCAGCCGGCGCGGGATGTCCGCCTTCTCGAACAGCGCCATGGCGATCGGGAAGATACTGAAGACGACGACCCAGGCGCTCACACCTCCGTAAGTGAGAAGGGCGGTAGCCAGGACGGTGACTAGGATCGCCCGCTTCGCCCCGAGGAGCCGGGAAATCCAGTCGGCGAGGTGCTGTGCGAAGCCGCTGAGCGACATGAGCTTTCCGAAGACCGCCCCGGTCAGGAACAGGGGGAAGAAGTTCGTGATGAACCCGCCCATCGCCGGCATGAAGACCTGGGTATAGGTCGCCAGCACGGGCGCCCCCGCGAAGAGGATGGCCACCAGCGCGGCCAGCGGTGCGACCGCGATCACCGAATGTCCCCGATAAGCCAGGGTGATCAAGAGGACAAGTGAAAGAGTAATCCCTGTCAGGCCGAGTGCCATAATTCCTTCATTTCTGCACTGCCTGGTACGGCAGGCCTCTGATTGGGGGGAAATCGAGGGAGCGTGCTACATGCCGAGCACGATACGTTTTTCGTGGGATCGCGAGCAGCACGCCATCATTCGGTCCCCGCGGCGCCGTTCCGCCGGAGTGAGGACGACATCGCGATGGTCGATCCTGCCGTCGAGAACAGGTATTTCGCAGGTCCCGCAGAGCCCTTCCTCGCAATTGGAAGGAATCCGGTATCCGGTCTCACGCAACGCCTGAAGGACTGTCTTGTCCCGAGGAACCCTCACCTCGCGGGCGGAATCCTCGAGCACGAGGTCGAACCCGTGCTCCTTCTCCGGATCCAGGCGACCGACCGGCGAGGCGAAGTGCTCGACGGCGAAGGCCCCCTCCGGCCAGTCCGCGCTGGCCGCCTCCAGCGCGTCGATCATCCGCTGTGGTCCGCAGGCATAGACGTGCAGGGCTCCGGACCGCGCTTGCGCGTCGACCGAGCCCAGCAGTCCCGCCAGGTCGGCGCGGCCGCCCTCGTCCGCGCAGTGGACATGAACCCGGTCCCCGTGCTCGGCCTGCAGTTCCTGCAGGAAGGCCATGCTCTCCCGCCGCCGGCCCAGGTAGTGGAGTTCGTAGGGGACACCCTGCTCACAGGCCCAGTCGGCCATCGACCGAACGGGGGTAATGCCGATGCCTCCGGCGATGAGGAGGAGCCGTGCAGGGGCATCGGGGAGACGGAAGTGGTTCCGGGGGCCGCGGACAGCGACGACATCGCCCTCGGAGAGGGTCTCGTGTACCCAGCGGGAGCCGCCCCGGGACTCCTCTTCAAGCCGGACCGCGATCTCGTACCACTGCGGGCGGCCGGTGCGTACGGGGCACCCGCCTTCGGAGGGCCCGCCATCGCGCGGGCCGCACAGCGAGTACTGGCGGACCAGCCCGGTATCCCCGCAGACGATGCTCACGTGGGCACCCGGTGTGAATCGCGGCAACGGGGACCCGTCAGCACTCGACAGCCGAATGTGCCGCACTCCGTCCGCCACGTCAGTGATGCGGTCGACGCACATTGGTCGGCTCTGGTGCTCCTCGGTGGGCTCTCCGATATTGAGCCTGAGCTTCGGTTCGAGTACGCCGGGGTCCCGCCGCTCGGGGTTCTCCCCGGGGTTCCACTCCACCCACAGGTGCTCCGGCCCGCGAAACGACGTGTTCGGCACATACGTGAACTCTTGGTCGGCCAGCCGCATATGCGGGATCCTGCTGGTGAGTTCCTCGAGGAAGACCTGCATCTCCATCCGGGCCAGGTTCTTCCCCAGGCACTGGTGCGCCCCGTATCCGAAGGTCAGGTGCTCGTTCGACTCGTCCCGGTAGATGTCGACCAGCGCAGGATCCTCGAACCGCCGCGGATCGTGGTTTCCCGAAGAGGAAACCATCAGGATCCGCGATCCTTCGGGGATCTCGACGCCTCCCACGGTCGTGTCGCGGGTTGTGATGCGACGCCAGGCCGCCTGCGAGCCGTTGTGGCGCAGGCACTCCTCCACAGCGTTCGGTATCAGCGACGGGTCCTGGCAGATCTCGCCCCAGGTGTGCCGATTCTCCAACAGGAGCTTCACCGCGTTCGCGGTCGCGTTGGCGGTGGTTTCGTGCGCCGCGACGATCCCCGCCATCATCATCGAATGCAGGTAGGAGTCGGTGACGACCCCCGGCATCTCCTTCTGCATGCGGACGCCGTACTGCATCCAGCCGTCCTCATCGGGATGACGGCGCATGTGCTCCAGGACCCGGCCGGAGTACTGCCAGAAGTTTCCGACGGCGTGGGCGACAGCGACCTGCTCCTCCGGCTCCGGCCGCCCCCAGGTGTTGACCGTGTGGGCGATCGAGTAGCGGCGGAGCGTCGGCCTGTCCTTGTCAGGCACTCCGAGAAAGTCCAAAGCGACCGTGAGCGGGATCTCCCAGAACATCTGGTCGACCAGGTCCGCCTTTCCCTCGTCGATGAAGGCGTCGACGTACTCGCGGGTCAGGCGGCGAACCATCGACTCGCGCTGGGCGAGGTGCTCGGAGTCGAAGGGGCCCATCAGCGCCCGCCGGCGAGCCATGTGGTCCGGTTCGTCCTCGTTGACCAGCGTCCGCTTCATGCCGTAGTCGTACGAGGCCAGCACATCGTTGGCCTCGTCGGACGTGGGAGTGATCTTCTCCAGCGCTACCGACGGGGAGAAGGTCTCGTTGTCGCGGAAGATCGCCTTGATGTCCTCGTACCGCGTCACCACCCAGTAGCCCAGTCGAGGACTGTAGAAGACGGGCTCCTCCTCCCGCGACCAGGCGACGTAAGCCGGCGGATCCTGCTGGTAGCTGTCACTGAACGGATCGAACGCGGCAGCCCGCTCCGACGGGAGGGGACAGCCGGAAGGCGCACCTGTACGCCCTGCGTCACCTTCTCGCTGGACACCACTCATGCCGCACCCTGTCTTTCACGTATCGCGCATGGCTTCACATTTATCGCACAAGGTAGCGTGGATCACATTCGGCGCACAAGGGGTGGATCGAGCTCGGGAGGCCGCTGGCCACAGCAACACCCCTGGTAGGGCGGTTGTACGCGCGGGGTCGGCGCCGGACGCCTGGAGGGCGCGGGTGTTCGGGTGTGGCCATGCGTACGATTCGCCGGGCAGCTCGACCACCGCGGTCGGTGGGAGCGCCCGCGCAGGGGCGCGGCACGTCGAACGCGTCGTCAGCGGGCAGGGCAGGGTGGAAGGCGGACCGAACGGCCCGCCAACCTACGGCGTCTTGGGAAGGAGGACTTCCGGAGGGAGGGCTCTATTGGACACCGCGGTGTGCTCCGGACTCTGCCGGTGCGTTTCCCGGAGCGGGGCACCGGTCAGGGCTTCGTCAGCATCTTCCGCAGGGTGTTACGCACTCCGTCGAGGTGAGGGAGGATGTCTTCGGCGCGGAGGTCCTGCAGCCCTCCGAGGCGAATGACACCAACGGACGCTTCGACCTGGAGGGTTTCGAAGTCCCCGAGGCCGACCGCCATTCCCGAAGCTCCAGGCTGATTCTCACCGGACGTCACGGAGTAACCGCGCTTGCGGGCGGTTTCGACAGCGGGGGGTTCCCCCGGCTGTACTGGCCGCTGGGCAAGGATTGCTATACCATCCGCCCCCCTGTGCAAGGGGTGGCGAAAACCAACCTGGAACCGGATTCCCAAGGACTCGATCGCGGATGGCTCCGCGACGGCCAGTGCCAGTGCCTGTCCAGCGTCCTCGACTGCGATGAACGCCGTCATCCCCACCTCGTTTGCGAGGTCCTGAATAATCGGCTGGGACACGACACGGAACTGGGACATGAACCTGTGGCTGACCGAGAGGATTCCGGAGCCGAGGCGATAACAGCCGTCAGTCCCCCTCTGTGCGAACTGGCGGCTTTCCAGTGTGTCGAGAATGCGATATGCGGCTGCCCGATGGATGCCGAGAGCGTTGGCAAGGTCCTGAACGGTTATCCCATTGCTGGAACGTGAGATCACGTCGATGGCTTCCAGCCCCCGGTCCAGGGTTCTCAAAATTGCCATGCGTGCACCTTGCCAGATCCGGAAATAAGTCCGATAAAGATCATACACCCCCGCTGAGAACAAAGGCACGAAGGGTGTGCGGAACCAACAGCCTTTATGCTCCAGACGGACTCGGTCGTGTTGCTGGTGCGCGCTCTTTACCACAGGAACTGACTCCGGAGCGCGGATACGATTGCCTGCCGCTAGTGGGCCGGGTTCCGCCATGGCGCGGGCTTCCTGGAGCAGTCCATCGCTTGAGGTCGAGGTTGAGGCAACGGTGGCCCCTGCCGGCCGCACGAGCCGACCGTGGAGGACTTCCAAGCCAACTTCTGCGGGCGGTCGCCCTCTGGCGGAGGCATTGACCTCAATTAAAGTTCAGGTTTTAGCTTCTACTCATGGACATCACAGGAAATCCGAAACCCGAGAGTGAGCCGGTGCGGATCTTCGACGCGGCCACGGGCTACAGCGCAGTCACCAACCTCCTCGCCGCAGGCGACCCCGATATCCACTGGATCGACAACCGCTGGTGGATGTTCTTCGGTGCCGCGCACACCGACGAGAAAGTCAACCTGTTCAGCGCGACCCTCCCGCCGGGCGCCCCTGTGACCAGTACAGACTGGACGATCACTACCGACTCGGCCGACCCTGCCCGCGCGCTCCCGCTGATTGAGCACACCGAATCCGGGCGCTGGAACGAATGGATGCACACACCCAGCTACGTGCGCGGCACCGATCCCCACACGGGCGCCACCGTGGAACGCGTCTACTATACGGCCAGCCGCGCCCGCACGCCCTACGACGGGGGTATGGACCGCGATCTCGCCATCGGTGTACTGGAACGAACGGCCACCGGCTGGATCGCTCAGGACGAGCCGCTCATCACCGGCACACCCGCTCGGCCCGACGTCCTCGAGCCTAAGGCCGGTTTCTGGGAGGGCCGGTGGCGCATCTGGTACGTGACCACGCCCAATGAGATCGACAAGGGCGTCCAACCGGACAGTCGCATCGAATACGTCGACAGCGACGACGGTCTCACGGATTGGAGCACGCCGACGGTGGTCCTCGACGACGACCTGCACCACCACGACGCCGTCGTCACACGCACCGGGGACCGGTACGCCATGGTGGTCGCCAGCGCTCCGAACATGTACGACGACCACGGTTATCCGCCGCAGGGGCTGTGGGCACTGACCGCGGGTCGTCCTTCCGGGCGGCGCGGCGACTGGAGTGCTGAGCCGAAGCAGATCCTCTCCGGCGACAGCGCTCCGGAGTGGTACGCGGGAGCCATCTATGCGCCAGCAGCGGTCGAGGGCGACGACGGTATGCTCCACGTGTTCTTTACCGCCGCCCGCAAGCCCGACCCCGAGCCGTACGTGCTCTCGATCGGCCGCCTCGACCTACCCGGCGGTGAACTGCCCGCTTGAGCATCCCCTTCCCGGCGCCTCAGGGGCGGATTCGTCCTGACCGCAGGGGCGCCGGGCCGCGTCGGCGGTCCGTACGCCGACCTTCTAGGGTGGCCTACACCGCGTTCGAACAGGTCGAACCCGACAACCTCGCAAAGTTCGACGTCATCACCACCGTGAACCGCACCCTGGAATCCGGCATCACCGCTAGGTCGGATGAGCGGTCTACTGCCACGGAGGGAACATGACCCACCACTCCTCTGCCGTCGACTTCTGGCTCGACCCCGCCTGCCCGCTGACCCGGCACACCGCCCGCTGGATCACCTCGATCGCCGACGAGGCCGCCATCGACGTCTGCTGGCGCGTCATGAGCCTGTCGGTACTCAACGAAAACCATGATGACGACCCGGAAGGCGACCCGGAGGGCTACCTGTGGATGCCCGCGCGCGTGGCGGCCGCGGTCCAGACCGAGTACGGCCACGCCGAGCTCGGCTCGTTCCACGACGCGCTCTGGACCGACCCCGACGGGGGAGAACGGGAGTGGATCGGTGACTTCGCCGAGGCCCTCCGGCGTTGCGGGCTGTCACCCGGCCTCGCCGCTGCCGCCGGGACCAGCGACTACGACGAGGCGCTACGCGCCTCCCACCACGACGGTGTGGACCGCATCGACGCCGAGGTCGGCACCCCGGTACTGGCGATCACCACGCCGCAGGGCGACCAGCGACCCTGCTTCGGACCGGTCCTCACCGCGGTGCCCGCGCACGAGGACGCGATCCGGCTGTGGGAGGGCACCCTCGCCATGACCGCGACCCCGCACTTCCGGGAGCTCAAGTGCTGACGCACCACCGACCCGCGGGGCGGTGGCGTTTCACTCCGGGGCGGGCAGGGCGTCGGCGCGCACCATCACGCAGTCGAACTCCAGCACCCGGCCGGTGGCGTCCTCACGGGTCACCGGGTACATGCCGGTGACCTCGAACCCGTCCGCCTCGTAGGTGCGGATCGACTCGTCCATGCGGGGCATGCCCTCGTAGATCTGCATGAGGGCCACCTCGGACTGCATCCCCACGAACTCCCTGATCCGCTCGCCCGCGCCCGAGTAGGCCTCGAGGTCGAAGCCCTGGGTGTCGAGCTTCAGGTAGGGGCGGGGGTTCTCGATCCCGGCGAGGGCCTCGTCCAGGAGACCGTCGAGGCGGCGGAGGGTGATCTTCTGGCTCTCGGTCTTCTTGAAGCGCTTATAGCGGGTGTTGCCGAAATCGGTGGGGTCCAGCAGCGAACTCATGGACCCCTGAACGACGTTGATGGTGTCTGTGCAGTCCTCCCGCCCCAGGGCGATCGGGTGGACGTGCCAGTCGGGGTCGTTCTCGGCGACCTGGCGCAGCTTGTCGGCCATGGCCTCGACCGGTTCGAAGGAGACGATGCGGCCCTCGTAGCCGTGCGCGCGCAGCTGCTTGCCGTACTGGCCGACGTTGGCGCCGACGTCGAAGACGCAGTTCACTCCGGCGTGGTGGATCAGCGAGGCGATGTGCCGGGCGCCCAGGTAGTTCTGCGCCCGCTTGTGCATCGCCAGCTCGTCCTCCACCGACAGGTCGGTGTCCACGGAGAGCGTCGCCCCGGGGCCGAAGGGCACGCGTTCTCGGTCGCCGGGCGCCTTGCGCGGGCGGCGGGGGGTATCGCCTCTGGCGACCTTCCAGGACCGGTTGCCGGCCGCTGTCACCCGGTAGTCGCCGCGGCGTTCGAGGACGACCGCGCCGGGGCCGAGGTCGTGCACGTTGACATTGAACTTTGTGAGTACCTGGAGCAGGCGTCGCCGTAGCGTGGGCATGTTCCCAACGTAGTAGTGAGTGCCTGTCACGCAACAGGTTTGGGGATATCCGATCGCGGATCTGCCCGGATTTCCCGGCGGACCTGTCGGATTCGGGACACTCCGTGGAGAATCAGTCGGCGATACGGGGGAAGGGCCCCATCGCAAGGTTTTGGAACACGGGCGAAGGGGGCTCACGTGCGGGTGGTCTGTGTACTCGACACCAACGACCTCGACACGCTGGCGACGTTCTGGTCGGCGGCACTGTCGTTCGAGCGCGAGGCGGGGGAGCACCCCACGTACCGGGCGCTCCGGGACCCGGAGGGGCAGCGCCCCGACCTCATCCTTCAGTGGGTGCCCGAACCGCGGCCCGGGAAGAACCGGATGCACTTGGACCTGCTCGTCTCCGACCAGGCGGCGGAGGCCGAGCGGCTGGTCGGTCTGGGCGCCCGGATCCTGACCACGGCCTTCGAGGAGGACGGCCATGTGCTGTCGGTGCTCGCCGACCCGGAGGGCAACGAGTTCTGCGTGGTCCAGCCCCCCGAGGGCGTCCCGGAGCCCTGAGGGCGGACCGGGGAGGCGGAAGCCCTGCGGCCGCTGGGCCTTCTCGGCAGCCGCGCGTCAGCGGTCCGTGCGCCGGGGGACGACGTCCTGGAAGCGGACGTGTTCCCGGCAGGTGGGGCAGACGGGTGGGGAGCCCTGTGCCATGGGGTGTTCGCGGCCGTCGGGTCCGCGGTGGTGCAGAACGGCGGGCGGCTCGTCGAACAGCCACTTGTCGCCCCAGGAGAACAGGGCGAACAGGACCGGGGCCAGCTCCAGCCCGGCCTTGGTCAGGTGGTACTCGTACCGCGCCGGGCGCTCCTGGTAGGCCTCGCGCCAGACGATGTTGGCCTCCCGAAGGGCGCGCAGGCGGGCGGTGAGGCGGTCTCGGGGCGCTCCGGTGTTGCGGGCGATCGCGTCGAACCGGCGAACGCCGAAGAGGAGTTCGCGGACGACGAGCAGGGACCACTTCTCACCGACGAGCTGCAGGGCGGCCGCCGCGGAGCAGGGCCGACCGGGGACGGTGACGGCCGGTGGTGGCTGCTGCGTGCCCTCGGGATGCTGCATGCCCCCAGGATGGCACGGGGGCAAGAGTTTGGAAATCAAACTTACCCGGTAGTGTGCCCGGTATGGAGAACCAGAACACCGCCGTATCGGAGTCGTGGGGCGAACCGCGCAGCAAGACGATCACCTGGCACGACCCCAAGCTCACGGTGGACGGACGTGAAGGCCTCACTGGGCTCGAGCACATGGAGGCCCTCCTGCGCGGGGAGATTCCCGGGGCACCCATCGCCTCCCTCATGGACTTCACGCTCACCGAGGTGAGCGAGGGCCGGACGCGTTTCGAGGGCACGCCGGACGAGTCCGCCTGCAATCCGATGGGCGCCGTACACGGCGGCCTGATGTGCACCCTGCTCGACTCCGCGGTGGGCTGCGCCGTGCAGACCACCCTCCCGGCGGGCGTGGGCTATACGTCGGTGGAGATCAAGGTCAACTACCTGCGGCCGGTGTTCGCCGGTACGCCCCTGGTCGCCAAGGGCTGGGTGACCAAGCCCGGCCGCCGCGTGGCCTTCGCCGAAGGGGAGATCCGCGACGCCTCGGGCAAGGTGGTCGCCACCGCGTCGTCCACCTGCCTGGTCTTCGAGATGTGAGTCCCGCCCGAAGTCTCGGCGCCGAGCAGCTCAATACCTGGCCACGCGCGGTTTCCACAGGGTGGCCCGTTCCACAACGTATGCCTCCAAGTTGGTGACGCTCGCGCCACAGTCCGCCTTGCGCTCGGTGGCGACCAGGGCGGAGGCGATGAGTTCGGCCCGGTGGCTGGCCTCGTCTTCGGTGTCACCGACCGGGATCACCTGGCGCACGTGGTGGCACCTGGCACGGCCGTCGGTGTGCACGAGGCCGACCACGTATGTGCGCTTCCACCTGCGCTGAGCGGCCTCGCGCGGTATCACGTACCGGAAGCGGCACCGGACCCGGCTGCCGTCGGGCAGGTCCGCCTCGGCCTGGTACGTGATGGACCACCAGTTCTCGGCCACCTGGACGACGGGCACGTGCCTGGCCCGCGCCCAAGACTCCAGGGCCGACCGGTCCTCGGCCTCGATGGTGGCGGCGTCGCCCACGGCGCCCCCCGGACGGTTGAACGGATCCCGGGCACACCCCCTTGAACAGCCCGGGGCTCTGACATTGGATCACGCTAAGTGAGGCGTCGCGTTCAAGGGGTACAGAATGTAACCGGTCCCGGTGTTCCGGTCAGGACAGCAGTCCGATCTGCGCGGCCAGTTCACTCGCGTGGCGCCGGCGCCGCGACTCGCGTGACTCCAGCTCCTCCATCACCATCCGGCGGGCGAAACCGTTGTACCGAACCGTCTCCGGGGCGGCTTCGTGCGCTTCTTCCAGCACGAGCAACGCCTCTTCCGGGCGGCCCGCCAAGTAGCAGGCGCGTGCCTGTTCGATCCGGTGCCGCGCCCTGCGCGGCCGGGACGGGATCGCCTCGGCCGGTGCCCTTTCGGCCTGCCTTATCCCTTCGCCGCCGTTGCGCAGCTCCACGGCCACGGTCACCGCGTGCGCCCCCATGACCGGCCGGGAGAACGAGGTCATCGGATGGTAGTACGCAGCCGGTAGCCGCTTGGCCGCTCGGCGTGCGGTGTCCCAGTGCCGCCACGCCGAACCCGCCTCCCCGCGCCGCGCCGCCGTGTAGCCCGCCTCGAACCGCAGCGCGCCCCAGACCGCCAGCACGCGGCGGTGCCCGTCCGGCAGGTGCCGGACGAGGTGGCGGCTGGCGTCTTCGGTGACCGCGTCGGCGGCCTCCCAATCGTCCGCGTCCCGGTGCGCCTGAGCCAGGAGCCAGGAGGCCACACCCAGGGCGTGCGGATCTCCGGCCTCCTGTGCGGCGACCATGCCGCGTTCGGCCACCCGCCACAGCAGGCTCTGCGCGGGTTGGTAGGCGATGAAGAACTGCGCCAGCGAACACACCTCCGACAGCACCGACTGCGCCTCCGCCCGCGCGGCCGCGCTCTGGGCCTGGCGAACCGCACCCTGCGCGTCCTGGAACAGCCCGGGGAGCAGCCGGCCCACCACCTCCCGGTGGTTGGGCGCGGAGTGCCGGGCGCTCCAGGCACGGGCCAGCCGGGCACGCAGGTGCGCCGGGGGAGGGGCGGGCCGGTCGTCGTCGACCGGCAGGGCGTTCACCGCCTCGCGCACCCGTGGCAGGAGGGCGTGTCCCGGTCCGCTGAACAGTTCCACGGGCACCGACTGCTCACCGGTGAGGTCGGCGAGGTCGCGGATGCGCAGTGCTTCGACCAGCCGGAGCAGGATCGGGAGTTTGGGTGTGCCGAGTCGGCCGGTCTCCACGGCCTTGACCCACGAGGCCGAACGGCCCACAAGGCCGCCCAGAACCTCGCGCGTCATGCCGCGCCTGGTGCGGTTCATCTTGAGGCGGGTTCCGAACGGGACCTGGACCTCGTGCGGGTCCGGGGCGCCGTGCACGGGCATCGTGCTGTCCTTCCCTGGGGGAGTGCGGAGTCCAGGCTACGAGGGCGCTTCCGTCCACAGGAGGGAAACCGCGCAACCCGCTCCGCGGCCTAGCGCTCCCGTGGACGGACGTGCCGGAGCCCTCGGGGCTCGCGCTCCGAGGGCTCCGTGTCTCTGTGCCCCTCCGTGATTCCGCGGAGCCGCAGCGCCGTGCGCCGGGCTCCTCGCATCAGGGTTGGTACTCGGCCGCCCGGTCCTCGGCCAGCGCCACCATCTGCTCCTGCCGGGCGCGGACGGCGGGCCGCTCCGGGTGGGCCACGTGTCCGAGTTCCCTGCGGCGTCCGTGCCGGTTGGCCAGGGCCATCGCGGACGAGCGCCGGATACCCAGGTCCTCACCCTGCGCGGCCAGGTCCTGCCGGACCCGGCGCCGGTAGGTGTGCCGCACCGCGAAGTAGACGGTGACCGCGGCGAGGAACACCAGCAGTGTCTTGGCCGCCATGCCGACGAGGTGGTCGGCGATCGGTGCGTCGAAGAGCCAGTGCAGGCCCATCGCCAACAGCAGCAGTAGCGCGGCTCCGGCCGCCCGTCGCCCGCCCGGTCGCCAGGCCGCGGCGGCCAGCAGACCGATCGCGGTACCGGCCAAGGCCGACATCGCCCAGTGCGAGCCCAGCCCGGTGAGGCCGACCCGGACGAAGAGGGTCTCCAAGACCGAGGCCATCCCCCCAGTGCCGCCGCCCATCGAGATCGCGTTGAGCGCGTAGGTGAAGTTCTCCACGAGCTGGAACCCCAGGCCCACCAGCGAACCGATCACGAAACCGTCGACGGGTCCGCGTACCACCCGCGGAGCGATGACCGCGATCAGGACGACCCCCAGCACCTTGAGCAGTTCCTCGTTGACGGGGGCGGTCAGAGCCGCGCCCCAAGTGGTGCCGAACTCCAAGCCGCCCGCCCTGGACCACGCCGACAGCAGGTTGCTGTTGGCGAAGAGGGCCAGGCCCACGGCCCCGGTCATGCCCCAGAGCAGGGCAAGGAAGGAGAACGTGAGGCTCGGTGGGCGCACCGGGCGGATCCGGCGCAGTACCCAGAACCCGAGCACGCCCAGCAGCGTGAGCAGGAGCGCCGCCACCACCGCCTCGACGGGGAAGACCAGCATCGCCCCGGCGAAGTTCATCATGGTGAAGCCGAACCCGCCCAGGCACAACAGGCCGAAGAGCAGCATGGCGGCCAGGCTCGGCAGGTGCCGCGCACCTGGTGGCGCCTCCTCCTCCGGGCCGTGGAGGCGCTCGGTGCCCTCGTGGCCCTGGCCGGAGTCGCGCGGTGTGGGAACCCGGCCGCTCGCGGTTGATGGAATGTGTGGTTCGGGTCGTGCGTGGCTCATGTGTTGCCTCCCCGCGCCCGGTCGAACGTGATCGACTCGACCAGGTTCTCCGCGTCGGCCAGCTCGGCCGGGCTGGCGTCGGCGCCGACGGCTTGTGCCTCCACCGCGAAGTCCCCGCTCGGTGCGGGAAAGATCGTCGCGGTGCCGGTGTGCCGGTGGATGTGCAGGTCGCCGGTGAGTCCTTCCGCGCCCCGGTCGGAGGTGATCGGCTCGGGGTCGTTCAGTCTGGCCCCGGTGTCGTCGACCCGGACGGTGTCGCGCATCCCGTCCCACAGGTCGGTGGCAGTGGCCCGCTGGGGCGGGTGCACCACGGCCAGGTGGAGGTTCACCGGCCCCTTGGTGAAGAGGTACCGCTGGCCCTGGGAACTGGCCCCCTTATCGAGCTCCCAGCCTTCGTCGAAGGTCACTGACGCCTCGTACCCCTCACCGGACCCGAGCGTCATGCTGTGGCCGCTGGTCATGCTCTCGGTGGCCGGTAGCGCCGCGTTCACCGCCGCCCACCCGCCGGTGAGTACCGCGACCACCACGACGCTGACCCCCAGAGGGACCCAGTTGCTGCGTGGCCCGCGTGGTCTGGCGTGGCGCAGCTGCGCGCTCTCCTCTGCCATCGTGCCCCCATCTCCGCGGTTTTGCTCTTGGACACAGCGAAACACCCCAAGCGGGACAACTCAGCTGAGAAGTGAACTCTTGGCGCATGTTTACGGCGATTTCACTCAAAGCAGGCATGATGTGCCTCGGGCGCGTGGCGCCATACCTTGGCTCGTTCTCCGGCACCGCCTGCCTCTGGGCGGGCACAGCGGGGGCCATGGGCACGCGGGCACGGTACTTTCCGTTGTTCGCGCGACGACAGTTCCCGCGAACCTCTGACGAGGGCGCGACGGAGCGTGAGACCCTGGGGCCGAGGGGCGGCATGGGTGGCCGGATGCGGCCCCCGCCACGGTGTATGGTCCCCTTGGCGAAAGAGACCACCCGTGGTGGGATGCCACCGCCTCTCCACTGACACATAGGGAACACGGGCGACCGATGCCGAAGCAGACCATGGAATCTCTCAACACGGACCGATCCTCTCTGGGACATCGGATCCGGTACGCGCTGCGGCACCCCAGCCGCATCGGGCCGTATCTGCTGCGTTCAGGGCGCGATCTGCTGCTGCGGTTCACCCACCGCGACCACGTCTCCTACTACCGCGCGGTGATGGCCTCCGACGCCGCCCGCGACCCCAAACAGGCGGTCGGCAGCCGGAACGAGAAGCGGTGGCTCGCCCTCGGGCAGATGCAGTTCGACTACCTCACCGAGCACGGGCTCAAGCCGGAGCACCGGATGCTCGACATCGGCTGCGGCAACCTGAGGGCCGGTTGGCGCTTCATCGACTACCTGCACGAGGGCAACTACTACGGGATCGACATCTCCCCGGACATCCTGGTCGCGGGCAAGAAGGTCCTCGCAGAGCGCGGACTCCAGGAGAAGCTCCCGCACCTGACCATCACCCAGGACCTCACGTTCGACTTCCTGCCCGAGGGAAGGTTCGACGTCGTGCACGCGCACAGCGTCTTCTCGCACTCCCCCCTGGAAGTGATCGAGGAGTGCTTCGCCAACGTGGGCCGGGTGCTCGCTCCGGGCGGCTTCTTCGACTTCACGTTCGACCGTACCGAGGGCAATGAGCACCACGTGCTGCGGGAGGACTTCTACTACCGCACCGATACCCTCATCGCCCTCGCGGAGGAGTACGGCCTGAGTGCGCGCTTCATGGACGACTGGGAGAAGCGCCCCCACGGCCAGTCGAAGATCCGGATCACCGTGCCGGAGTAGGCCGGAGTAGGGGCGCACCCCCGTGGCCAGCGGCTTTGGGTCGTCGGCTTTCGGGTCACAGGCTGGTGGGCAGGGGGCCGCCGTTCCACTGGACCGCGTCCGAGAGGGCTTGGACCAGGTCCATCGGCCCACCGGTGAGGTCGGCCTGGGCGCGGTGGAGGTTCAGGACGATCCTCTCGGCGTCGGCCCAGCCACGGAACTCACCGAGGTCGACGGCGCGCGCGGCCTCCAACGGGGTGCGGCCCTCCCGGACAGAGTCCTCCGCGGTCGCCAGGACGAACCGGTAGTAGCGCTCGTGCGCGGACAGGACCCCGTCCAGCTCCGCGCTCCCGAAGACCGGTCCGTGGCCGGGCACCACGTGGTCCGGGGCGAAGGAGCGCACCCACTCCAAGGAGCGCAGCGCCCCGTCGAGCGAGCCCATGAACACCCGCGGGGTCAGCCCGTGGAACAGCAGGTCGCCGGTGAACAGCACCCGTTCCTCGGGGAGCCAGGCCACGACGTCGCCGGGGGTGTGCGCGGTGTAGCCGGGGTGGCTCAGGTCGACGCGCCGCCCGCCCAAGTGGAGGGTGAGTCCGCGGTCGAGGGTGATCGAAGGCAGCCTGCGGGTGACGTCGCCCCAGTCGGGGACGGGATCCCAGAACGGGGGGACGTTCTCGAGCAGGGGGTCCTCGCTGAGCGCCTCGCGCATGGCGGCCTGTCCGATGAGCACCGCGGAGGCGGGGAGCAGGCTGTTGCCGTAGGTGTGGTCTCCGTGCTGGTGGGTGTTGACCGCCCACCGGACCGGCGCGCCGCCCGTGGCGGTGCCGAGCGCGTCCAGGAACAGCCGGGTGCGGGTCGCGCTCGCGCAGGTGTCCACCACGAGCAGCCCGTCTTCCCCGGCGACCGCGCCCGCGTTGTTCACCCACCAGGTCCCGTCGGGCTGCACCCACGCGTAGACACCGTCGACGATCTCGCTGAGTTCTCCGGCACCCGGTCCGGTGTCCGTAGTCTGGCCCATGGTGGTCCCTCCAAGCCGGGAGCGTGTGTCCGGGGCGTGAGTCTGACTCTCGTGCAGGCTCTTCGCACACGTTAGTCCGCGCCAGCAGGGCCAACACTCCGAATCATGCACTACGAAGGCCCCATGACCTGGACACCCTCTGCGGGCAGGTGTCCTGAACCGGCCCCGCCGGTGAAATCCGGGCTTTTGTCGTTGCGGGGTGCTAACGTCCCGAGAATGGACACCCCCCGATACCTCACCGCCCTACGCGAGAGCGGGACCACACTGGCCGACGCGGCCGAGGGGCGCCTCCACGCCCACGTTCCCACCTGCCCCGAGTGGAACGTGGCCGACCTGGCGTGGCATACCGGCGAGGTCCACCACTTCTGGCGGGCCATCGCCTCCGGTGAGGTGCGCGACCCCGAGGACGGCTACGTCCCGCCCGAGCGGCCCGAGGACGAAGAGCTCCTGGGCTGGTTCCGGGACGGGCTCGCCCAGACCATCGCCGTGCTCTCCGAACTCGACCAGGACGAGGCCCGCTGGACCTGGGCACCGCAGAAGGACGGCGCCTTCATCCTCAGACGCATGACCCAGGAGACCGCCGTGCACGCCTGGGACTGCCTCAACGCGGTCGGCCGCCCCGAACCGGTACCCGCCGACGTCGCCGCCGACGGCGTGGACGAGTTCCTCGCCTTCTTCCTCGGACTCGCCGAGCTCCTGGACCTGCCGAAGCAGCCGGTGGGCCCGGTCGGCCGCGTGCTGCTGCGCGCCACCGACACCGGCCACGTGTGGTCGGTCGACCACACCGGCCAGCACTGGCGGGTGAGCCGCAGCGAGGAGACCGCCGGATCCTCCGCCGAGGGCACCGCCTCCGACCTGCTGCTCGCCCTGTGGCGCCGCACCGGAACCCAGAGCCTCGGCGTCAAGGGCGATGAACAGGCCTTCGCCCGCTTCCTCGCCGCCGCCGAGACCGAGTAGACCGGCAGGGACCCAACCAGCCGTCTGAGGACTCGGGTGCGGGTCTGGCACGCAGGTGCGTCTCCCCGCAGGATGCACAGGATCAGGACATCGATCGCACCGCGCTGAGCGCTTCCCCCGTTTCGGCGTCCACGCGGCCGTCTTGCCGGAACAGCACGTTCTCGTTCCGAGCCGCGGCGATCCGGTGAAACCTCAAGCGTCCCGACAGAGAGTCTCGAAGAGCACGACCGACGCCGTCGCGTTCCGGGACGGCGTCCCCGTCCGGTGGGCCGTGCATGCAGGAGACTGTGCCGGAGAGGGAACAGGAGGACGGGGTGATGACCGGTCCAGTGACCCGTGTGCTCACGCGGGTGCCGAGGGCGGTGGGCGAGTGGTCGGTGCGGAAGGTCTTCCTGGGGGTTTCCGCGCTCCTCGCCGTCGTGGTGCTCGCGCTGGTGGTGCACCCGCTGACCCAATCGTCCCCGGACCCCGATCACACCACGGCAGCGCCGGGCACGGACCGCCCCGTGTCCGACACCGTCACCGGGGTCGGGTGGGTGTGGGACCACCCGGTCGAGGGCACCGCCGAAGGAAACGCGGAGGTCGTCCCGGTCCCCACGGGGGTCCTCGTCATCGACGCCCGCGGCCTGTACGCCCTGGACTCCACCGACGGCGGCGAGCGCTGGCGACTGCGCTCGGAGTCAGGGCTCATGTCCCGCGGGGTCTCTCCCGACGGAAGCCTTGTCGCGGTGTCCTTCTCCGAACGGCGGTGGGGTGACCTGGGCGAGCGCTTGCTGGCACTGGACACGGACACCGGAGAGATCCGGTCCGACCACTTCCGGTCCATAGGCGAAGACCAGGTAGGGGGCTTCGTGCAGAGTCGGGAGCTGACCAGGGGCACGTACGTCACCGAGTCGGAGGCCAATCCCTACACCGTCCGCGCCTACGGCCTCGACACCCGGGACCAGCTCTGGGAGGGGCCCCAGGTGGAGCCGTGCGAGCGGCCCTACGCCCCCGACCCCGACGGCGGGGAGGGCAGGCCCACCTCGCCTGACACCGAGCTGCTCGCCACCACAGAGGACAGGATCCTGGCAGGGCAGTCCTGCCGGTACGAGGACGGTGTGGGCGAGTCGCGCCTGGTCGCCTTCGACGCCGAGAACGGGGAGGAGCTGTGGTCCCATGACTCCCCTGAGCCCGTGGTCGGCGTGGACACGGCGTCCGACGGGCTGGTGGGGATCGTGCACGCGCACCCAGGCGGCGATGGCGAGAGCGAGGTCCCGGCGGTCGCGTTGGACCTGGAAGATGGTTCCGTGCTCGCCGAAGAGCTGCCGACAAGCCCGGAACCGAGGGAGCTGAGAACGTACCGGCCCTACGACTGCCCGCCTGAGCCCGCCCCGGAACCCGGCCGCCCCCAGGTCACCGCGTGGAACGACCGGAGTTCGCTCGTCGCCGAGGCCGGGCACGGAGACGAGGAGATCCGCTTCACCCTCACCTCCCTGGACTCGGGGGAGCAGCGGACCGCATCGGTAGGGACGGTCCGCCCGTTCGACGCGGTCGCCTACAGCCTGGGGTGCACAGCGGTCATGGGTGAGGGGGTGGCCGGTGTCATGAGCGGGGACCTGGCGGAGGAACGGCCCGGCACACAGCCCGCCGTGCCGGGGGCGTTCGTTGCGGACTGGGGGACGGCGGGCCCACACCGTGTCATCGACCTAGGCGGAACCGCTGAGGGGTTCAGTGCCGAGGGCGCCGACGCGCTGTCGCTGCACGCCGCACCTGGTGCCGTAGTGGTGTCCGGTGAGGGGGCGGGCGCAGAGCCGGGGCGGCTGCGGATCGTTGGGCTGACCCCCGACGGTGCGTAGTCCGTGTCCTGCGTGCGGTGCCCCAGTATCCGTTCCTTCGCCCGGCCTCTGCGTGCGCGATCACCTGTACCGGGTACTGGCAGGACCTTCCTCGGGCACCCTCGGATCCTTTGTCTGAGCACATGGACCAGCGCAGCCAGATCCGGGAGTTCCTCTCTTCCCGGTGAGCCAAGATCACACCACAGCAGGGCGGCCTGCCTGCCAGGCGGGCACCCGGGAGGTTTCGAACCTGCGGCGATCGGGACGGGAAGGTTCAGCGCGTGGGCACCATGCTGCGCTTGTCCGTACGCAGGGCCACCGAGACGTTCATGCGGCTGATGTGGTCAACCCACGACTCGTCGGGAAGCACGTCATCGGTCGCGGCGCGGTCCCGGATATGGCACTTGAGAATGAAATCCCACGGACCGGAGATACGCGAGGCGTATTTGATGTGTTCGGAGTCCCTGATGCCTTGGCTGACGGCCGGAAGATGCCGTGGGGGAACGTCGAGCCAGGTCAGTGTCTCTGTGCCCAACCCCAGGGCATCCGGCTCGATGACCGCGCGGATGGCGATGACGCCTTCTCTGCGCAGAGCATCCACGCGGCGTTTGGCGGTGACATCTGATGTCCCGGTGCGCCTACCGAGCTCTTCGTAGGAGATGCGGCCATCGTGCTTCAACGCGTGCAGCAGTGCCTGATCCCGGTCCGGCAAGTTCTCAGTAGTGCCGATGAACTGCTGAGGGCTGAGCACAGCAGAGGCCTTCATAGCACTGCGCTCCTTGGCGTTGAGGATACCGAGGTTCCACCAGCGGGCGAGACGCAGGTATTCGATGACGGGATAGGTGCGGATATCGCGGATCCCGGCGACAGCCGGGAGGTCCTCCAACAGAAAATTGGTCTCCTGGTGGGGCTCTGCATTGATCTCAGCGACCACGTCGAAGTCCCCCGTGGTGACGTGGGCCCAGTGGCTGACCTCGTGACGGCTCAGGGCCCGGGAAGTCATCCTGGCCTGCCCGTGCCCGCAGCGGATCGCTACCACATGCCCCAGCGCCGGCATGCTGATGGCCACGACCCGGACGACTCCGGACTCCAGCAGCGCATTCCCCCGACGGGCGACTGTCCTTTCGTTAACACCCAGCACCCGGGCGATACGCTGCCACGACGCTCGGCCGTCAATGTGCAGAGCCTCCATGATCTTCATGTCGAGGCCCACGGGAGATTGCGACATCAACGCCTCAGTTCTTGGCGAGTGCAGTCAAAAAAATGTCTGATTCCGACAGTACCACTTACCTTGTTGACGTTTTCTTTTAGGTTGAGCAGACTCTTGGCACGCAATCTAAGGTGTGATGCAACACACAGTTAGCACGGAGGAAACTTGGCTGGCTACCTAGTGCGGCGTGTCTTGGCGCTGATACCCGTGTTGAGCGTGGTGGCTGTGGTGACGTTCGGCCTGATGCACATGATGCCCGGGGACGCTGCGGCGGTGATGCTGGGGCCGGATGCCTCACCGGAACAGGTCGAAGAGCTCCGTGAGTCCTTGGGCCTGAACGAGCCGCTGCTGGTCCAGTTCGTCACCTGGGTGGGTGCAGCTCTGACCGGCGACCTGGGGACCTCCTTCTTCATCGGCATGCCGGTAACCGACGTGCTGCTGGCTGCCTTGGGGCCCACGATCAACCTGGCGGTGCTGGCTCAGGCCCTGGCAATTCTGATCGGTGTCCCGGCAGGCATCCTGGCCGCTAAGAAGCAGGGCACCAGTACAGACCAGACAGTGATGGTCGGTGCGCTGATGGGTATCTCCGTGCCTTCGTTCCTGCTCGGTCTGTTCCTGATGCTGCTCTTCGGCGTGATTCTGGGCTGGTTGCCCGTCGCTGGCTACGCCCCTCCTGAGCAGGGCTTGGGAGAGGCCCTGCGATATCTGGTGCTTCCGGCGACCGCTCTGGGAGCAATGCAGGCCGCGCTGATCGCCAGGATGACCAGGACGGCGATGCTGGACACGTTCTCGAAGAACTACATGAAGACTGCCAAGGCCAAGGGCCTGAGCGCTCGGATCTCGCTCTACAAGCATGCTCTGCGCAATGCGGCCCTGCCGATCATCACCACGATCGGCCAGACTCTCGGCACTCTGATCGCCGGGGCGGCGGTGGTGGAGACAGTCTTCAACATCCCCGGCATCGGCCAGCTGATCGTCAACAGTGTGGAGCGGCGCGACCTGGTGGTGATCCAGGGCGTGGTGCTGATGATCGCCGTCTCCTACGTGCTGATCAACTTCCTGGTGGACGTTCTCTACAGCGTGCTCGACCCCAGGGTTCGCTTCGCCGGAGGGGACGGCTGAATGACACAGACATCTGGTTCTCCGACCGGGATTCCGGCCACCCCTCCCGGCGGGGGGCGCCGGGACATGACGGTGGGCTCGCTGAACAGGTTGGACAAGACCCGTTCGCGCAGGTCCCGGTTCCTGCGGCGCTTCGGCGCCCACAAGCTCGCCCTGACCGGGGGTATCGTCCTGTTCGCCGTCACGATGGTGGCGCTTTTCGGACCCCTGCTGACACCCTCGCCGCTGGTGGTCGACGCCGCCAACCGGCTCCAGCCCCCCAGCCTGGAACATCCCTTCGGCACCGACGACTATGGCCGCGACGTGTTGGCCCGAGTGGTCGAAGGTGCCCGCGTCTCGCTGTTCGTGGGTGCCTTCACCGCGGTGTGCACTGGCGTGCTGGGGTGTGCCGCAGGGCTCTACGCCGCCTACAACCGCGTAGCTGACATGATCCTGATGCGCATCAGCGACGGGCTGATGGCCTTTCCCGCGATCCTGCTGGCCATCGCCATCATGGCGGCCTTGGGGCAGCAGACCTCGAACGTGGTCATCGCACTGACGATCGTGTTCACCCCCTACGTGGCCCGCATCGTGCGCTCCTCAGCCCTGGTGGTGAAGGAGCAGACCTTCGTGGAAGCGCTGCGGGCCCAGGGCGCATCACGGACCAGGATCATCTGGATCAACATGGCCCCGAACGTGCTCTCGCCGCTGATCGTGCAGGCCACCTTCGTCTTCGCTGATTCGATCATCACCGAAGCGGCGCTGAGCTTCTTGGGCGCCGGAGTGCCGCCGCCGGCTCCCTCCTGGGGCAACATGCTGCTGGACGGCAAGACACATGTCTATTCCGCCTGGTGGATGACGGTCTTTCCCGGCCTGTTCATCATGGCGACGATTCTTGCGATCAACCTGCTCGGCGACGGGTTGCGGGACCTGTTGGATCCCACCTATCGCGGCAAGCGCAGCGGCCGCAAACTCCGCGCCCGCAAGGCAGCCAAGAAGGCAGCCCGTCAGGCATCCAGCACTGCAGCAGGATCTCCCGCCGCCACGGCTGACCGGGACGGCTTCGAGCAGCGGGACGACCGCTTCGAGGGAGGAGCACGATGAGCCCGGTGTCAGCATCTGCAACGTCGCGGCCCGGTACGGCAGCTACAGCCTCCGGTTCCTCCTCCAACGTGCTCGAGGTGAAGGATCTGAGGACCAGCTTCGCCACGGAGGACGGCACGGTCACCGCGGTGGACGGGATTTCGTTCACCGTAGCCCGTGGTGAGGTGCTCGGAATCGTCGGTGAATCCGGATGCGGCAAGTCCGTGACCGCGGAGTCGGTGATGCGCCTGCTTGATGAGGACACCACCGACTACGAGGGCTCAGTGCTCTTCGACGGGGACACAGAACTACTGGATCTCACCGAGGAGAAGATGCGAAAGTACCGGGGTGGTCGGCTGGGGATGATCTTCCAAGACCCCATGTCGTCTCTCAACCCGGTCTACACAGTAGGCAACCAGCTCGTGGAAGCGATCCGGACCCACACCGACCTGTCCAAGAAGCAGGCCCGTGACAAGGCCGTGGGGATGCTGGAGCTGTCCGGGATCCCCGACCCCGCACTCCGGATGAGGCAGTATCCCCATCAGCTCTCCGGAGGCCAGCGGCAGCGAGTGGTGATCGCCATGGCCCTGTCCTGTGAACCGGATCTGCTGATCGCCGACGAGCCGACCACCGCACTCGATGTGACGACCCAGGCCCAGATCCTGGAGCTCATGGCCGATCTGCGTGCCAGCTTCAACACCGGCACGATGTTCATCACCCACGACTTGGGGGTGGTGGCCGAAGTCTGTGATCGCGTCATCGTGATGTACCTGGGCCAAGTCATCGAGGACACTGACGTGCACACGCTCTTCGACTCACCGGCGCATCCCTACACACGTGGACTCCTGGCTTCGACACCCTCGCTGGAGACCGACAACTCGAAGGACCTGCCGATCATCTCCGGGGCTGTGCCGACACTGAGCAACGTACCGACCGGCTGCAGGTTCGCCGCTCGGTGCCCCTTCGCCATCGAAGAATGCACACAGGCCGCCCCCGAGCTGCGCCAGTACCAGCTCGACGCCGTTGGAACGGACGGTGCTGGCCACCGCCACCTGGCCCGTTGTATCCGGGCCGAAGAGATCCCAGCGCTCATCGCAGCCGAAGCCGGGCAGGCCGGCATCGAGAGCAGAGCCAGCCCCGCCGACCAGGCAGACCATCCCACCGCTCCCGCCCGGGCTACCGAGCGGCCGGTATCCGACGCCGCCTCTGCTGAAGTCGGGCGAGGCTCCGATGGTCGAGCCCAGGAGGACAGTCGATGACCCTTTCGGCACATAGCACAGCAGAGGCGGCCCAGCGCGGACCCGCGCTTCTCTCTGCCCGAGGGCTGGTCAAGGAGTTCGTCTCCCGTACACCCCTGGGCTTGAGGAAGGGGGCCGTGACCGCGGTCAACCAGCTGGATCTGGACATCTATCCCGGTGAGACCTACGCACTTGTGGGGGAGTCAGGGTCGGGCAAGTCGACCACCGGCCGGTTGTTGCAGGGACTGATCATCCCTACCGCTGGAGAAATCACGCTCGGCGGGGAGGTTATGGACGCAACCACCAAGGACTCCATGCGCCTGCGCAGGGACATTCAAATGATCTTTCAGGACCCCCATTCTTCCTTGAACCCGCGACGCCGGGTGCGGCACATCCTCGGAGAGGCATTGCGCATCATCGGAGAGAGGGATCGCAGCGTGATCCGCCAGCGGGTCGAGGAATCACTGCAAGCAGTGGGATTCGGTGAGGAGTACGCCGACAGGTTCCCGCACGAGTTCTCCGGCGGCCAGCGTCAGCGGATCGGCATCGCACGGGCCCTGATGGTCGAGCCCCGGGTCCTGATCTGCGATGAACCGGTCTCCGCTCTCGACGTCTCCATCCAGGCTCAGGTGCTCAACCTCCTGCGCCAGCTGCAGCGTGAGCGCGGACTGACCTACCTGTTCATCTCCCACGACATGAGCGTAGTGCGTTACCTGGCGGACCGTATCGGAGTGATGTATCAAGGCGAGCTCGTTGAGGAGAACACCGCCGAAGCCCTCTACGCCGACCCGCAGAATTCCTACACCCAGCAGCTGTTGTCCTCCGTGCCAGTGCAGCACCCCGACCAGCGTAAGGAGCCGTTCCGCCCCGGGTGAGGACAAGCTCCGAACCTTCGGAAGGGCGACAGGCATGACAGAACCGCGGCACGATCCTTCTGAACTGTGTGGTCGGCCCTTCCAATACTCGGAAAATACGAATCCGGACGGTTTGAATCCATAGGGCCGCCGCGGAGCCAAACAAGAAGAACCGCCGAGACCGCGCACGCCCGTTGGCACAGCTTCGGCCGAGCCCGCTTTCGACGCGCGTACTGACCGAGGCACAGAAGCGCGGACGCAGATCGTGCCCATCCGATTCCCCGCCTTCTGTCGCCGGGAAGATGCAGAGAGCCAGACAAGGACGTCCCGATGAAGATCGAATCCGTTACTGTCCGCCGGCTGGAAATGGAGATGCTCAGCCCCTTCACAACAAGCTTCGCGACACAGACCCACCGCGACCTGCTGATCGTGGAGGCCCACAGCGGCGGTACCACCGGATACGGGGAATGCGTGGCCATCGCGGCTCCGCTCTACTCGGAAGAGGCGACCAGCACCTGTGCGGTCGCTCTGGAAGAGTTCATCATCCCGGCGCTATTGGGGAAGGAGATCTCCCAACCCGCACAAGTGGCTGAGCTCCTCCGCCCGTTCAAACGGAACAATATGGCCAAGGCCTCAATTGAAGGAGCCGTCTGGGACCTCTGGGCCAAGAAACAGGAACTTTCACTGGCCGAGTCGTTCGGCGGGACCAAGGCCGCGGTCGACGCCGGACTCAGCATCGGTATCAAAGAGACAGAGGCGGAGCTTATCGCAGCCGTGGGGGCCGCCGTCGACGATGGTTATAAGCGCATCAAGATCAAGATTTCCCCAGGACACGACCTGCAACCGCTGCGCGCAGTGCGGAAGGTGTTTCCGGACACGGCGATCATGGCCGATGCCAACTCCGCCTACACCCTCGACGATGCGGAACTCTTCACGGCCATGGACGATCTGGACCTGATGATGATCGAACAGCCGTTGGCGCAGGACCTCGTCGCCCATCGGCACCTCCAGAACCGTATCCGCACTCCGATCTGCCTGGACGAATCCATTCATTCGGCAGAGGACGCCCGCCAGGCCGTCGAATCGGGCGCGTGCAAGATCATCAACGTGAAGATCGGCAGGGTCGGAGGTATCGCCGAATCCCAGAAGATCGAAAGGATATGCCGTGAGACCGGCACCGACCTCTGGTGCGGCGGCATGCTGGAAACCGGGATCGGACGTGCGCACAACGTGGCTATCGCCGCCCTGGAGGGATTCACTCTGCCCGGCGATACCGCTCCCTCGTCCAGGTACTGGGCCCAAGACATCATCGATCCCGAAGTGGTGATGCGCGACGGGCAGATCACCGTGCCCGGCGGCCCCGGCCTCGGCTACGAGGTGCGGCGCGACCTGCTCGAGGAGCTGACGACCTCGTCATTCCTCCTTGATCTGGAGACATCGCCATGAGGGCCCGTGACGAGACAGTGCAGCTGACCCAGCGCAGCGCACGCGACCTGGCCGCAGACGTAGGTACGGGCGCTCTGAGCGCGGTGGAGGTGATGCGGGCACACCTGGACCGCATTGCGGAGGTCAACCGCGCCGTCAACGCTGTTCAGGACCTGCGGACGCAGACTGCTCTGGACCGGGCCCGCGCCGTCGATGCTGTGCCGACGGAGGAGCGCAGGAAGCTGCCGCTGGCCGGACTGCCGGTGGCGGTCAAGGACCTGGCCCCGGCTGCAGGCTTCCGCTACACCCAGGGCAGCCCGATATTCGCCGGACGCGTTGCCGACGCCGACGCTCTCTTCGTCGCCCGTATGCGGGCAGCCGGAGCCGTGGTCATCGGGAAGACCAATACGCCGGAGTTCGGCTTGGGGTCGCACACCTTCAACCCGGTTTATGGTGCGACCCGCAATCCCTACGACCTCAGCCGCACTGCAGGAGGAAGCTCCGGTGGGGCGGCGGCTGCCTTGGCCGCGCGGATGCTGCCCGTCGCGGACGGCAGCGACACCGGGGGTTCCCTGCGCAACCCCGCTTCTTTCTGCAACGTGGTCGGGCTGCGCCCCTCGCCGGGACGTGTCCCGAACCTGCCGTCCGCCTTCCCCTACAGCACGATCTCCGTGAAAGGCCCCATGGGCCGCAGCGTACGGGACACAGCCCTGCTGATGAGCACCATGGTGGGAATGAACCACCGTGACCCGGTGAGTGTCGACGACGATCCCGCCCGGTACTTGGCGGTTGCCGAATCGGCTCCGGGAGCTCGGATCGGAAGGCAGCGGGTCCGGGCCGCCTGGACAGCAGACTTCAACGGCTTCTTCCCGGTTTCCCGGAGTGTGCTCGAGGTGCTGGAACCGGTGGTCGCGCAGCTGGGCGACGCCGGTATCGAGGTCGAAGCGGCCCATCCGGACATCCGGGGCGCCAAGGAAGCCTTCCGCACACTGCGCGGGCTACAGATGCTCGCCGCACTGGGACCGCTGGAGGAGAAGCACCCGGAAAGGCTGAAGGATGACGCCCGGTGGAACGTCCAGGTCGGTCGGGACGTCACCGGCGATCAGGCAGCGCGCGCCCAGCAGGTACAGGGCCTGTGTTTCCAGCGGATGGCCGAGTTCCTGCCCCGAGAGGGCGCCGGTACCACGACCGCCGGGTACGACATCCTGATCACCCCTACCTGCCAGGTGACCCCTTTCGAGCTGGGTCGGCGCTACCCGCCTGAGATCGACGGCACGGTGATGGCCGACTACCTGGAGTGGATGACCCTGCCCAGCATCATCTCGGTCACCAACCACCCGGCTGTCTCGGTGCCGGTGGGCTTCACCGCGGAAGGCCACCCTGTGGGCCTGCAAGTCGTGGGGTCCTACCGCAACGAGGCAGTCCTGTTGGACTACGCCAAGCGGATCGAGGATCTCTGCGGATCCGGCGCGGTTGTTCCGCAGACCGACTTCTCCGCGCCCCAGGAGCGATTTCCCGACATCCGCTGAGCCAGAGGGTCCCCCCGTGGCCCGGTCCCGCCTGCCAGCCGACGCCAAGAGCAAGGAAGAGATACGACACGATGGCTCCCCGCCCCTACGATCTGCTGATCGCCCACGGTCGTGTGATCGACCCGGAGAACACAGTGGACACCCAGGTGAACATCGGCATTACCGACGGCAGGATCGCCTACGTCGGAGACGAGGTCCCTGAGGCCCACGCGGTTATCGACGCTGCCGGAAGGATCGTGGCTCCGGGGTTCATCGACCTCCACAGCCACGCCCAAGACCTGGCCGGCCACCGGCTGCAGGCTCTGGACGGAGTCACCACCTCCCTGGAGCTGGAAGGAGGGGCCGCGACGGTGCTGAGATCCTACGACTGGTCCAGCGCTGAGGGCCGCCCCCTGCACTACGGCTATTCCGCAGGCTGGCTCTACAGCCGGGCCATCGTCAAGGAGCAGCTCGACGACGCCGCAGTTGCTGCTCTCCCCGCGCTCCCACTGGACACCTTCTCCGCCATCCAAAGCGGTGAGCGCTGGGGCGAGCCGGCCAGTGCGGAGGAGCTCAAGCAGATCGTCGCGCTGGTGGAAGGGCAGCTGCACGCTGGTGCCATCGGCATCGGTGTGCTGCTGGGCTATGCCCCCAGGACTTCCGCTGAGGAACTGCGGGCTCTGGGAGAGCTGGCGGTCAACCACCGGGTGCCACTGTTCGTTCACATGCGCTGGGGAGCCAGAGTTCCCGGCCACACCCCCGTAGAGGCCGTCGCGGAGCTCCTCGAGCTGAGCCGAAGCACCGGAGCTCAGGTCCACCTGTGTCACTTCGCCAGCTCCAACGCCTCCGCAGTCGAGGAGTCAGCCAAGCTGATCGCCCAGGCCCAGGCCGAAGGGTTGCCCTTCACCACTGAGTCCTATCCCTTCGGGCTGGCCTCCACGGTGATCGGAGCAGAGTTTCTGGCACCGGAGGCACTGGAGGCCACCAACACGCCGGCCAGTGTCGTCACCTATCTGAAGACCGGGGAAGAGGCTGCCAGCTACGAACGCCTTCGCGAGCTGCGCGCCGAGGACCCCGGTGGGCTCTGCCTGATCCGCTACTACGACGAACGCGAACCCGCGCAGCTTGAGCAGCTGAAGCGGGCGGTCACATTGCAGGGAGCCGCCTTCGCCTCCGACTCGATGGTGGTCCAGGCTCTGGACCGGAGCGCCGACGGCTCCGACCTCGACCTGAACCAGTGGCCGCTGCCGGCTGACGGCATCACCGTCCACCCGCGCACCACCTCCTGCTATGTGCGTGCACTGGCGTGGCTGCATCGAGACACAGGAACACTGAGCCTCACCGACGTGATCGGACGTTCCACGGCACTTCCGGCCCGCATCCTGCGGTCATCGGTACCGGCCATGGAACACAAGGGACACCTAGCCGTAGGGGCCGACGCCGACCTGGTGGTCTTCGACCTGGACCGGCTCGAGCCCAACACCAGTTTCGCCCCGGTCGTCCCCAGCAGAGGAATCGACCATGTGCTGGTGGCGGGCACGGCGGTGGTTCGCAACGGCGAGCTGATCCCCGACCAGTGCCCCGGCCAGCCCGTATTCCAACAGGCGTCACCGTAGGACTCCCCGAAAAGATTCTTCGAGGTAAGGAAACATCATGGGACAACGCCACGTACTGGCCACTGGTGCGGTGCTCGCACTGGCGCTGAGCGCCTGCGGAGGGGACGGCACACCCGATGGCGACAACGGAGCCGCCGGTGGGGGCGAATTCGACATCGCCTGGAACGCGCAGCCACCGACGCTGGACCCGCTGGTCACCACGTCGACAGCAACCCGCGACATATCACGGAACTTCTTCGAGCCGCTGGTCACTATGGATCCCGACGGCGAGGTCCAGACCGTGCTTGCCGAGGACTACGAAGTCTCCGACGACGGACTGGTCATCACCTTCACCCTCCGCGAAGGGGTGACATTCCACGACGGCACGGAAATGGAAGAGGACGACGTCGTCGCCTCCCTGCAGGGGTGGATGGAACGCACCGGAGTGGGACAGACCTTCTTCTCCGAGGCTGAGGCGGCCACCGAGGAGGAAGGTGTTGTCACCATCACCCTTCCGGAACCGATGTATATCGCAATGCAGCTGTTGGCGGATCAGGGGCAGCTGCCGATGATCATGCCGGCCGAGATCATCGAGAACGCTCCCGAAGAGGGGGTCGAAGAGTATATCGGAACCGGACCCTATGAAATGGCCGAATGGAGCACTGACCAGTTCGTGCGGCTGGAGCGGTTCGAGGACTATGAGTCTCCCGGCGGCGATACGCACGGAACAGCAGGGGAGAGGAACCCCTACTACGACACCATCAATTTCCATATCGTCACCGACCCGTCGACGCGGGTCTCCGGCCTGCAGTCGGGTGAGTACGATGCCGCCAACGCCTTGCCGCTGGACAATGTGGAGATGCTGGAGGGCGACGACGGCATCGAGTTGGTCTCCGGCGAACAGGGTTTCAACGGCGCCATCTTCAACAAGCAAGAAGGCCTGATGTCTGATGAAACCATGCGGCAGGCCGTGCTTGCCGCTACAGACGTCGAGGCGCTGCAGCAGTCGGCCTTCGTCTCCGAGGAGTTCTACAATACCAACGGAGCGTTGATGCCCGAGGACTCCGACTGGCATTCCGACGTCGGGCAGGAACTCTTCGCGAACAACGACCCCTCCGAGGCGGAGGACCTGCTCGACGAGGCCGGATACGACGGCGAAACGGTGCGCATCCTGACCAGCCGCGAGTACATGGATCACTACAACGCGGCAGTTCCGATGCAGCAGCACCTGGAGGACGCCGGTATGGACGTGGACCTGATCGTCACCGACTGGGCCACAGTTCTGCAGGACCGGGACGATCCCGCTGCCTACGACATGTTCATCACCGGTTTCGCCCCGGTGACGGTTCCGTCCAGCTTCGTGTTCCTCTACGACAACTGGCCGGGCTGGACGGACAGCGAGGAGATCGCCGGTGCGCTGGACCAGATCAGCACTGCTCCGGACGAGGGCGAGGCGCTCGAAGCCGCCGAAGATCTCCAGCAGGCCTTCTACGACTATGTTCCGATGGTGAAATTCGGCGACAAATGGACCGTGACCGGCATGCGTGCGGACCTGGACGGCTACGAGTACGCCGGTCTCTCCGGAGACATCTTCTACAACGTCCGCGAATCCGGGGACTAGAGCCCGGAACTGCCCACCCGGCGTTGGGAATCGAACGCGATCTGGAGCAGCAGGTCCGCCCTCTGCTGAATAGGGAGTGAAGAATGCCTGGTACCGGTTCAGTTGATCTGCTGCTGACCAACGCCCGGGTCGTCGACCCGGAGTCGGGCGTCGACGGGCTGCGGCATGTGGCGGTCGACGCGGGAAGGATCGTCGGTGTCGACGCTGCTGACAGCGGGCTTCGGCCTGCTGCCCAGCGCGTCGACCTGAGCGGATTGGTGTTGGCGCCCGGATTCATCGACCTGCACAGCCATTCCCAGACGGTGAACGGACTGCGCTTCCAAGCCCTGGACGGTGTGACCACGGCGCTGGACCTTGAGGCCGGGGTGTTGCCGGTGGCCGCAACCTACGCCGAGGCGGAGGCCCAGGGCAGGCCCATCAACTACGGGTACGCCTCCAATTGGCTGGCTGCCCGTGTCAGTGAGATCGAGGGCATCACCCTCGAGCCCAATGGCAATGTCAAGAACGGGTCGGCATCCGTTCTTGCCGCTAAGGAGGGCCTCGAAGACTGGCGGTACCCCGCAGACGCCCGTACGGTCGGCCGAATCCTTGACCGCGTCTCCGAGGGCGTCCACGAAGGCGGGATCGGTATCGGTGTGCTCGTGGGGTACTCGCCTGATTCGGGCCGGGTCGAGATGCTCAGGCTCGCTCGGCTCGCCAGCGAACTAGGGGTCCCGCTCTTCGTCCACGGTCGCTACACCGAGGCCGATGACCCGTTGTCGGGAGTTGAGGGGCTGCTCGAGCTGATCGCTCTGGCAGCAGCCACGGACGCCCACGTGCACCTGTGCCACATCAACTCCACCTACGCGGTGAACGCGGACATGGTTCTCGACGCCCTCACCCAAGCGCAGCGCAGAGGCGTGAGGATCACCACGGAGGCGTACCCGTATCATGCGTCCTCCACCGCGATAGGTGCGCCTTTCCTCTCGCCAGAACAGATGCGCAGCCGCGGCAAACCGGCGTCCCGTATCCGGTACCTCAAGACCGGCGAACGTGTGGCCGACTACCAGCGACTGGCACAGCTGCGGGCCGAGGATCCCGCCGGTACCGTCATCAAGGACTACCTGGATCCCGAAGACCCCGAACAGATGGGGTGGCTCCACCGGATGGTGGCCTTCCCCGGGACAGTAGTGGCCTCCGACGCCATGCTGTTGCAGATCGAGGGGCGGCGCACCGGGGCGGATCTGGAAACGCAGTGGCCGGTGCCTGAGGCCGCCTTCGCGCATCCGCGCACAGCAGGCACATTCACCAGGACCATCGGCCACATCTGCCGGGAGCTGGGGTTGATGTCGCTCAACGAGGCAATCGCTCGGTGCAGCTACTTGCCCGCTACGATCCTGGAGAGCTTCGTGCCGGCCATGCGGCACAAGGGACGGGTCCGTACCGGATGCGACGCCGATTTGACCGTGTTGGACCCCGCAACGGTCACAGACCGCGCAACCTTCGAACAACTGGCTCCGGCACAGGGGATCGAGTACGTCCTGGTCGGCGGCGAGTTCGTGGTGTATGAGGGTGAGCTGCAGTCCACTGCGCTGCCCGGCCGTCCCATCCGGTCCGAAGCCGGGTGAGCGCCGGGCCAGCGGGGTCAGAGCTCGGCGAGGAGGGCGGTGACGAGGGCTGCCCGGTCGGGCAGGGACGGGACTAGGATCCGCTCGTGGAGTGCGTGGGCTCCCGCACCGTCGGGGCCGAGGCCGTCAAGGGCGGGCAGGCCGAGAGCGCCGACAGTATTGGTGTCGGCCGCGCCCGCGGCCGGTGCGGCGTCGAACGGCAGGCCGAGACGGTCGGCGGCGGCCGCGGCAGCTCGGGTGAGCATATCCTCCCCGCCGTCGACGGCCCAGGTAGGTCGGCTCGAAAGGGTCTCGGTGCGAAGCTCCGCGCCCGGACGGGCCGGCCGCAGCGCCGAGAGGTCGTCGAGGACGGCGCGCTCCGTAGCCGCATCGGAGAAGCGCAGTCCGATGTCGGCGGAGGCGGCGTCGGCCACCACGTTGGTCCGGCCGCCTCCGGTGACAGTACCCACGTTGCACAGTAGGCCAGGAGCGTGGCTTTCGGCGATACCGCGGACGGCAACGAGGGCGTCGACCAGTTCGTCGATCGCTGAGACGCCTTGGTCCGGGTCGAGGGCCGCATGCGCGGCCCGGCCGGCGGCGTGCAGCCGGAGCCGGGTGCTGCCGCGCCTGCCCTGCTTCAACGCCCCTCCGGGGTGCGGCGACTCGAACCCGAGGGCGGCGCAGGCTCCTTCGGCACGGTCGCGTACCAGGTCGGTGGAGGTCGGTGAGCCGACCTCCTCGTCAGCGACCACGACGATCCGGACCGGGCGGTGTGCGAGTCCCGCCTCAGCCGCGAGAGCCAGGGCCGCCTCCATGACGACGAGTCCGCTCTTCATGTCGAAGACGCCTGGGCCGCGGGCCACTTCGCCTGCGTCCGCGACCGTCCCGGGGCCGTCGGGGCCGTCACCGGAGTACTCGCCTGGGTCCTCGTCGTGCTGCCAGGGCATCGGGCCGGTGACGTGCCCGTGCGGCCACACGGTGTCGTGGTGGCCGATGAACAGGAGCGGCTTCTCACCCGCGCGGTCGGGATGGCCCGGGTGGTCGGCCGCCACGTGGTCGCCGTGCGGCGCGGCAACGCGCCGTGCGGTGCAGCCGAGTTCTCCGTAGCGCCGTACCAGCCGCTCAGCGAAGGCGTCGAGCGCGGCGCGGTCGCCGGTGGGCGTTTCGTGCTCGACATAGGCGCGGACGCGCCGCAGCAGCTCCGGCGTGCGGCTGCGCGCGGCACGCCGGAGGGTGGCGGAGGAAGCGGAACTGAGGGGATCACCGGGCATGCGGGTTCCTGAAGGTCTCGGGAGTGAGGCAATATACGAAACGTATACACACACGGACCGGTCGGTCCAGGGGTGAGTTCGCCCTGCTGTTGTCTGAAGATATCGCTGTTAAGTGACCGTTGACAGGTCTCTCAAGCGCTTGGTAGGACTTCACCTCAGCAAATTTACGTTGCGGATCAACGGAAACGGTGGTCTGCCCGCGTCGAGGAGCCGCCCTCCCATGCCTCCTGCTACGACCCCGTTGGTCGCGACCCTGACCCGCCCTGCGGAGCTCGAACAGGCGACCGCGTTGTACCGCGACGTGTTCGGTTACACCGACCTGCGCCAGGGGGCGAGCCCACGTCTGCTCACTGCGCTGCGCGGCAACGGGGGATCGGTGGTCGGCGCCCACGACTCCTCTGGGCGCGTCATCGCCTTCGCCTACGGGTTCCCCGGCACAGACGGGCACAGCACCTACCACTACTCCCAGGCCGCGGTCGTCGAAGCGGCCCACCAGGGTCGCGGGCTGGGGCGGGCGCTGAAGGCGGCGCAGCGCGACGTCGCCCTCAGCTGGGGCACGCGGAGGATGCGCTGGACGTTCGATCCGCTGATCACCCGGAACGCCCACTTCAACCTCGACGTGCTCGGATCGGTGGGACGCTGGTTCCACCCCGGGTTCTTCGGCGACGGTACCGACCGGATCACGGTCGACTGGGATCTGGAGCGCCCTCCGGGGCCTACGGCCGAACCGGTGGCGGCACCTTGCGCGGCCGCCGAGGAGCCTTGGGGCCGGCCGGTGCGCGACAGCGCTCGGATCTGGGTCCCGGTGCCCTCCGACACCGCCGCGCTGGCGCGCACCGACCGCGGCCGGGCCGACGATGCGCGCGGCCGGATCGCCGAGACACTGGGGACGTTGACCGAGGCCGGCTGGTCCGTCGTGTCCTGCACGGTGCCCGACGGCGGCACGGGCCTGTACCGACTGGAGCGTTCCCGATGAGCCATACCGCCAGTACCCCCGGTTCCGGTGATCCCGCCGCTACCCCTGAGCCCGCCGGTACCGGGACCGCCGTAACCGGTGCCCACGGTCCCGAGGGTTGTGTCAGCCCCAGCACCGCTGCGGAGGTCCCTGGAAACGCGGGCCACGCGGAGAACCGCAGCCTGCGCAGCCAGGGCGAACGGTTCCGTGCGAGACTGCAGCGGCCTTCCTCCGCCGAGGCGCTGCAACGCCGCCTGATCGAGCAGGAGACGCGCCATCTGCGCGAGGCCCTTCACCGGGTGGAGGAGGACGGATCGGTCGCGGGAGCGGCAGCCTTGATCGTGGCAGCCCGGCGCCGTTTCATCACCGGTACCGGCAAATCGTTCGCCTACGCCTCGCTGCTCGCCACCGACCTGGCCGCCGGCCTGTCCAACACGACACTCATCGACGGAGCCGTCGTACGTCCGCTAGACATCCTCGGCGAGGTCCGCTCCAGTGACGTGCTGGTCGCGGTGTCGATGCGCCGCTACCGCCGCGACACCGTATCTTTCGCCGAGCACTTCGCGTCAGAGGGCGGCACCGTCGTGGGCATTACCGACGACCCCGGGGCGCCGCTGGCGGCCACCGCGTCCGAGACGATCGTCGCCACCACCGACAGCGCCTCCTACGCCGATTCTCCCACCGCGGTCGCCGCTGTGGTCCACCTGCTGACCACGCTGACCACCGCCAGTTCCAAAGGCGCGCGGCGCCGACTCGCCGAGCGCGACCGGATCAGCCGGACGCTCGACACCTACCTGGAGGGCTGACCCATCCGCATCACGGAGGCTTCCCTGCACCTGGTCCGGCTTCCCCTGGTGCACGCGTTCGAGACGAGCTCGCACCGCAAGGAGCACCTCGACCACATTCTGGTGCGCGTGGTGGACGAGTCCGGCGCGGAGGGATGGGGCGAGGTCGCTTCCCCCTCCGACCCCTACTACTCCGGGGAGACCACCGAGACCTGCTGGCACATCGCGGAGCGGTACCTGCTGCCCGCCGTTGTCGGCGCCGACTGGGACCACCCTTCCGAGCTGCCGGCCCTGTGGCGCCGAGTGCGCGGCAACCGGTTCGCCACCGCCGGCGTGGATGCCGCGGGCTGGGCGCTGTGGTCGGCGGCCGCAGGGGTGCCGCTTGCCGCGGCACTCGGCGGGACCCGCGGCGAGGCCGTCGCCGGTGTCTCACTGGGCATCGAACCCACCTATGACGCGCTGCTGGCCGAAGTCGACCGCCAGGTGGAGGCCGGCTATCCACGGGTGAAGCTGAAGATCGCGCCGGGCTGGGACGCCGAGCCGGTGCGCCTGGTACGCGAAGCGTTCCCCGACCTCGACGTTCACGTCGACGCCAACGGTGCCTATCAAGGGGGACCCGAGGAGATGGCGGTGCTGCGCGGGCTGGACGACTTCGGCCTTCTCATGGTGGAACAGCCCTTCGAACCGCGCGACCTGCTGTCCCACGCCGCGCTCCAGCGGACTATGGATACCCCCGTGTGCTTGGACGAGTCGGTGGAGGATCTCGACGATCTGCGCACGGCGCTGGCGTTGGGCGCGGTGCGGATCCTCAACGTGAAGGCGTCGCGGATGGGTGGCCTGACCGCCGCCGTAGCGGCGCACGACCTGGCTGGTGAGCACGGTGTACCGGTGTGGTGCGGCGGCATGCACGAGTTCGGCATCGGGCGGGCGGCCAACGTCGCGTTGTCGAGCTTGCCCGGCTTTACACTGCCGTCGGACGTGTCGGCGTCGTCGAAGTACTACGCGCGCGACGTCATCGAACCCGAGGTCACCGCGGACCACGGTAAGGTGACCGTTCCCAGGTCCCCTGGACTCGGCCACACGGTAGACACCGCGTTCATCGAACAGAACTGCCTGCGTATCGCACACGTGCGCACCGGCGAGTCCGGGTGCGGTGTTCCGTTCGGGGGAGATGATCAAGCCTTCTGAACTGCGGCTATGTGGTGTAGCGGGCAGGCTTCGAACCCGGCGTTGAGTGCGGGGCGGTACCCGGGTCGAGCGCGCACAGCATGGGGGCGAGCTTGCTCACCGTCTCCGCGTACTCGGCGTCGGGGTCGGCCCCGGCCACGATCCCTCCTCCGGCGTACAAGCGCACACCGTCGGCCTCCTGCCGACCGCAGCGCAGGGCCAGGCCGATCTGTCCGTCGCCCTCGGAGTCCATCCATCCCACCGGACCCGCGTAGCGGCCGCGGTCGTGCGGTTCCAGCTGGTTGAGGACGTCTAACGCGGAGCTGCGGGGGACACCCGCGACGGCGGCCGTGGGATGGATGGCTCCGGTGAGCTCGAGTACGGAGGTGGCGCTGTCGCGTACCCGGCCGCGCACGTCGGTGGCGAGGTGGTGGATGTTCGGCAGTTCGAGGACGAACGGTTCAGGGCAAGAGTCCTCAAGATCCACGATTCCGGCCAGGCCGTCGATGACGGAACGGACCGCGTGGGCGTGTTCGTCGGCGAAGCCGCTTTCCGTGGTGAGCCGACGGTGCTGTTCCGCATCGGGCCTCAGCCCGCGCGGAAGGCTGCCGGCAAGGACGCGCGAGCTGACCCTCCCGTCGCGGCGAGCGGCGAGCATTTCGGGTGTCGCTCCGACCAGTCCGCCGATCGTGAACGTCCAACAGGTGGGGAACCTGAGGGCCAAGCGGTCCAGCACGGCCGTGCGGGCGGCCTCGTCGGCCTCGACGACCTCGTCCCTGCACAGCACCACCTTGCTCACGCGGCCGCGGGAGATCGCCTCCAGCGCCGAGCGCACGGCACTGGTGTAGCCCTCGCGTCCAAGCCTCCCTCTGTTCGGCGGCTCGGGTGTGACCCGGTCCGCGACCGTGGCCGGGGCGTGCGCGGCCGCTGCTGCGCAGAGGCGCTCGGCATCGATGTACTGGGTCCGCGCCGCACCGCCCCCGCGGCCTACGGACCTGATCTCCGCGGGGATGCGGAGCACGCTCGTGGTGGCTGAGGCATCGTCGAAGACGGAGGAGACGAAACACGTCAGGCCCGGCACGCCCGCGCTGACCTGCCGCCAGATCGCTGACATGCGGCGCAACCGGTCCGCGCCCGTGAGCTCGACCGTCCACCCGCCCGAGCCGACCACCCCAGAGCCGTCGGTGATCCAGGCCACTGCGTCGTCCAGGTCGGTTCCCTGTGGAAGGAGGCCGGGCCCGACGTGTTCCGAAACCTCACCCATGGCCTGTTCCTCCTTCGGGTGGGTGTGCGGCCGCCGACGAGCGGTCGGCGGCCCTCAGGGACGGCCGCGTGCGGGCCGTGTATTCAGTCCTGCGCGGCCCCTGCATCAGAAGCCTCGGCGAACGAGGTGTCGACGACTTGTTCCTCGATGGATACCGATTCGGGGAAATCGAAGAGACCGGCCTCCCGGTAGGCCTCCTGCTGAGCCTCGAGCTGGTCCTGCGCGGGGGCCAGGTCCGGGTACCACACGTAGGTCGGGCTCTCCTCCAGGACTTCGATATCCTGTTCCGTGGCCTCCGCGAGGACCTCCAGGATCTCCGGGTCGTAGGGGTCCTCTTGCAGGTCAGCGGAGGCCCTGACGAGCGCGTCGAAGAACGGCTGGGCCTGATCGCTCTCCAGGAAGTGCTCACCGTAGAGGACCCCGCTCGCGATGGTGCCCTCCGGCGGCAGCGCGAACTGTTCCGCCGTGCCGTCCTCGATCATGGCGCTCGTGAACGGAGCCGGGGGCAGGGCGGCATCGGCGCCCCCGCTTTCCAGCGCCCCGGCCATGTCACCGAAGTCGACGTTGAGGGCCTCGATGTCGTCCAGGGTCAGGTCACCCTGTTCCAGGATCGTGGCCAACTGGTAGGCGCCGGCACCGCCGAGGTCGCCGGAGAGCGCGACCGTGCGCCCCTCGAGGTCGCCGACCTCCGCGATCTCACCGGATTCGACCAGGTCCGCGGCCACCATGAGTGCGCTGGGGGAGTTGTCCTCCTCACCGCCGCCACCGCCCATGGAACCGACGACCTTGATCTCCAGGTCGTCGTTGACGGCGCTGAACAGGCCTGATCCGAGACCCGCCACCAGCACGTCGGCCTGTCCGGCGGCGGTCAGCGGAATGGCGTCCTGTCCGGCCTGGACGGTCTCCATGCTGAGTTCGAGTCCCTCGTCCGCGAAGTAGCCGCGGGCGTCGGCCACATACAGCGGGGAGAACAGGGTCGACGGCACGTGGATGACGTCGACGACCTCCAGGTCGCCGTCTTCACCGCCGTCGGCGCCCGCACACGCCGCAGTTACCACCAGTACCGAAGCGGCGGCGACAACCGCCGAAGTGTGTTTCCTCATGTGGCCGACCAGCCTTTCCGCTGTGTGGGGTGATGGGTCACCGGGCCGACCGCCGCGGCCCGGTCCTGCGCCACGGGAGCGCGAAGTACTCGACCGTGGCGACGGCGAACGTCGCCAGGGCACCCAGGAGCGCGACAGCGACCAGCCCGACGTACATGTTCCCGGCTTGGAAGAGCTGCCAGGAGTTCCAGATCAGGTAGCCGAGGCCGGAGTTCGACGCGACGAACTCCACAGCGGTGACCACCACGACGCCCAGGCCGGCCGCGACTCGGAATCCGGTGAGGATGGAGGGCAGCACACCGGGGAAGATGACGAACGCCATCCGTTTCCAGCCGACCGCTCCGTAGGCGGTGGCAGCCTCCATGGTCTTGGGGTCGAACTGGCGGATGCCGCCCAGGGTGTTGATCTGCAGGACGAAGAACACCGTGAAGGCCACGGCCAGGATGCGCGGCAGGTCCGACAGGCCGAAGATGAGCAGCAGCAGGGGCAGGATGGCGATCTTGGGAAGCGCGTACAGCGCGGAGAACATCGGTCCGAACGCGGCGTTGAGCGGCCGCGACATCCCCATGATCATCCCGGCGAAGGTTCCCGCCAGTCCGCCGAGGAGGTATCCGGTCAGGAACCGGTAGATCGTCGCCGAGGAGTGCTCCCAGAGTTCTCCGCTGAGGATCATCGCCCACGCGTTGGCGAAGATCGCCGTCGGCGGCGAGAACAGCCGTGCGTCGATGACACCGGTGCGCGCGGCGGCCTCCCAGGCCAGGAGCAGGACCACCGGGGTGCCGATCGACAGGGCGATGTCGCGGCGCCGCAGTCGGCGCTCGCGTCTCATCTCACGGCGGGCAGCGTTTTCGACGACCTCGGCGTTGCCGGTGTCCTGGGCGGGGGTCGTGGTCGACTGGCTCATGCTTGCTGCGCCTCCTGGCTTAGCTGCACCTCGTCGCGCAGGTCCTCCCAGATCGACTGGCGCAGCGAGGCGAACTCCTGGGTGCCCTCGATCCCGGAAGGGCGCGGGCGCGCGAAGGGCACGTCCACCACCCTCTTGATCCGCCCCGGGCGTGCACTCATCACGAACACCCAGTCGCCCAGCACCAGCGCTTCCTCGATGGAATGGGTGACCAGGACCACGGTCTTCTTCTCCTGCTCCCACAACCGGAGGAGTTCCTCCTGCATGAACAGGCGGGTCTGGGCGTCGAGGGCCCCGAGCGGTTCGTCCATGAGCAGGACCTCGGAACCCGTCGCGAAGGCACGGGCGATGGCGATGCGCTGTCGCATACCTCCGGAGAGGCTGTTGGGATAGGCGGTGGTGAAGGCTTGGAGGCCGACGGCGTTGATCCATTCACGGGCGGTGGCGTTCCGCTCGCGTTTGCCCACACCGTTCATCCGCAGGCCGAAGGCGACGTTGTCCAGGACGTTGAACCAAGGGAAGACACCGTGCTCCTGGAACACGAAAGCGGGCCGGTCCGCCGATGCGGCGTTGGTCTGGCCGGTGGTCGCCTCCTCCAGGGATCCGAGGATCCGCAGGAGGGTTGACTTCCCGCACCCGGAAGGCCCCAGGACACAGACGAAGGAGCCGCGTTCGATGTCGAACGAGACCCGCTCCATCGCGTGGGTCGCTCCGTTGGCCGCGAAGAACACCTTGGATACGTCCCGTACCGCGTAAGCGAGGTCATTGTGGGACACGGTCACGAGCTCCTTTCCGAACTGGCACCATCGGCTCGCTGGCCGACCACGCGTGGCGGACGGCGCGAGCAGAACTCCCCGCCCAGGAGGTGGAGCCACTGGGCGGACGGATCCGCCTCCTCCGGAACCGACTCCACCTGGGCGCGCGCGGCCTCGCTGTCGTCAGCGGCCCGGAATCCCAACTCCTCTCCTCCGACGCGCGAGAGGTATCCGCTTGTGTTGGCTGATACCCCCCAGACGGTGCGGAACCCCGGTGCCGGCCCGTTGAGGGCTGCCAGTACCAGCGCTGTGGCATCGGCGGGGGAGAGCCAGGTGCTGAGTGTTCGGCGTGTCGTGGGGGCTGACTGACGCGAGGCGATGCGCAGGGCGACCACCTCGATCCCGTAGCGGTCGGCGTACAGGGACCCCAGCGCTTCGAGCGCAGCTTTGCTCACGCCGTAGAGCGTGTCGGGCCGGATGGAGACGTCGTCCTCGATGAAGCCGTCTACGGGTACGGGTTGGAAGCCCGCGGCGTGGATGGAGCTGGCCAGCACCACTCGGCGCACGCCCGCTGCTCGCGCGGCTTCGAGTACTCGATAGGTGCCGTCGATGTTGACGGCGAGCAGCCGGCCCCAGTCGTCTTCCAGGGGGATCCCGGCCAGATGGACCACAGCGGCCGCTCCGGCCAGGGCCGGGTCGATCGCCTCCGCGTCGCGGATGTCGGCGGTGACCGGTTCGACGCCAGCGCGTGCTGCCACGGGCCGTTGGTCCAAGGCCCGTACTGTCCAACCGGCCGCCGCGATCCCGTCGGTGATGTCGGAGGCCAGGGCGCCAGCCGCGCCGGTGATGACGACGGCACCGTGGGCGCCGTCCGAGCGGCCTGTTCGGAGTCCGCTGTCTGCGGGGTGTCCAGTCACGTCAGCGCCCCCTGTCCAGCCAGCTCGGCGCGTACGGCTGCCACGTCTTCTGTGCCGCGGTCCGCGGTGACGGCGGCGGCGACACCGGCGGCGTGACCCGTTCCGAAGGAGGTTCCCATCACCCGTAGCGACGCGAACGAGCTCTGGTCACAGCTGGTCAGCCGCCCGCCGGCCCACAGGTTGTCCGTCGAGCGCGAAGTGACGGAGCCGTAGGGCAGGTGGTACCAGCCGCCCCCGGCTATTCTGGTGTAGTCGGTCCGGCCACGCGCCACGTGCTCCTCCATCGGCCATCCGCAGCGTGCGATCGCGTCCTCGGGCCGCTTGCGCCCGGAGACCACGTCGTCGGCTGCGACGACATCGCGGCCGGCCAGGCGCCTGGTCTCCCTGATGCCGATCTGCGGACCGGTGGTCAGCAGGTAGGCGTCCTCCCAACCGGGCAGGAACTCGCGAAAGGCGCGGACGTAGTGCCAGGCGTCGGCACGGGCGTTGACCTCGGCCGAGGTCAACGCCCCGACGTCCATGATGTCGATGTGCTGGTCCGCGACCAGCATCATGACGTCGCCGACCACGGGCATGCGCACGGCGATCCCCGAGGTGCGGGGCAGGTGCACGCCCGTGGTCTCGGCGTAGCGCTCGACGGCCTGCGCCATCCTGGCGGAGACACCGTCGGCGTGGTCCTTGTGCACACCGCCGACCCGCATGACCAAGGTGGAGGCTTGGCGCTCACGGGGCGGTGAGAGGAGCTCTTCGGCCTCCGCTGCCTTGATGAGCACACCGTCCCCGCTGGCGTCCACGAAGCTGGTGGCGGTGATGGTCCGTACGCCGCCCCGGTGGGCGAGCGTGACGGATTCGACTGATCCGTCAGGCGCCTCAGCACTGACCAGGAAGGAGTGCAGGTAGAGGGAGACTCCCGCCTCGAGGACGATCTCGTCGTATACCCGCTTCATCGTCTCCAGGTCCAGGAGGACCACCTTGTTGCCCGTTGCCGCCACCGTGTGGGTCCGGTAGAGGTCCTGGGCGGCGAGTCTGTCCAGGACGCTCTGCCCTACCCCGCGTACCACCTGCTCGCCGTTCTGGTCGAAGAAGCCGCAGTGCGTGAGGACCGAGCTGGCGGTGGCAGCGCCGCCGAGGAACCCGTAGCGCTCGATCAGGCACACGCGCGCCCCCGACCTCGCCGCGCCCACGGCGGCCGCGATCCCGGCCGCACCGCCGCCGACGACTGCCACATCGAACTCTTCCACGTGTGTCCTCCTCGGTTGCTGGGCTACGCGGAGCCCGTGTGATGAGGTCCTGGTCCCGGCGTCACCGGTCGTCCCGTGCAGGTGGCGTCCTTGTTACGTCTGTGTTTCCTGATGTTGACACCCGGAAAGCCATCCAGGAACTGCCGGATTCTGGTGGGGTCATGCCTTGAGGGCATAACATCGTGTTATGGAGATCCGACATCTCGCCTATTTCGCTGCCGCTGCCGAAACCGGTTCGATTTCGCGGGCGGCGACCCGGCTCGGTACGAGTCAGCCCTCCGTCAGCCGTCAGATCAGGGCCTTGGAGAAGGAACTGGGCGTCAGCCTGCTGCGGCGTAGCGCGAACGGCGTCCGTACGACACCGGCGGGTGAGGGACTTCTGCGCCACTACCAAAGGGTGTCGGCCGAGATCGCACGGGTCCCCGAGGTCGTCGAGGCCGCCTTCGAGGGCAAGGAGTTCGTGCGGGTGGGGTTGCCGCCCGGTCTGCCCTCGACATGGTTTCTCGGCGTGCTGACCGGGCTCCGCGAGGAGTACCCCAATGTGGAGCTCGACCTCGTGGACCTGTCCAGCCCGGAGCAGGAGCGGGCGCTCGGCCGGTCCAGGCTCGACCTGGCCTTCATGCACCACACCCCCTCCGGTTACCGCAGCACCCACGTGCTGCGGCAGACGCTCGGCGTGGCCCTGAGGCCGGGGCGGCACCGGTTCCGGTCCGCGCGGACGCTGACGGAACTGGACGGTGCCCGAATCCTGGCGCATACCTCTTGGGAGGTGTCGGGGCAGATCAGTGTTCTCGAGAAGGTCAGTCAGGCGGCGGGTGTGACCATCGACTGGCGCTTCCGGCAGTTCGGTGAACACGTCGGACTGATGGCCGCCAGTACCCAGGCTGACGGCATCCTCATCACCGAGGCGACCGCCGCGCGGTTCGTCTACCCCTGGCCCTGGGTCGCGATCGAGGTCGCCGGTGACCGGCCGATATACCTGGACACGTGGGCGGTCCACCCCACTCCGGCGATGCTGGCGGTCGAAGCGGTCGTGGACAGGGCGGTGCGTACACCCGCGGAGTGGCAGCTGCGTCTGCCACCCGACGGGGCGGTTCTGACGACCACGGGTCACGACCGGCCTGTCCGGGACCACGAGTTCTAGGCGTACTTCCTCTCTCGAACCGCCTGTCCCGTCGCCGGAAGCCGTGCCATCAGCAGGCCGCCGGTCACACTGCTGGTCCGGTTGTTCGCTCCAATGGTCGGTGGATGAAGCGGCGGAGCAGGACTTCCGCGGGGCCGGCACGGTTGGCGCGCTCCAGCAGCACCGCACACAGAAGGCCGGTCAACCATGCCACGACTGCAACAGCCGCGGCGCCCGCACTATTGATTCGGTCTCCCAACCCCGCGAACGTCTGCGACAACAGCACAACGAGGACGGTTGATTGCAGCAGATAGCAGGTCAGAGAGCGTTTGCCGGCAGCTGACAGCAGGGTGACACCGTTGGAGGCACGTTGCTGCAGGCGCCGACCGAGCAAGCCGAATATCGCGGTGTAGCCCAGTCCACCGGCGATACCGGTGACCACGTGGAGCGTCTGCCACACCCACAGCAGGCCGCCTGTGGTCTGGGTTAGTTCGATCCAGGCCAGCGGCACAGCTCCGGCGACGGCCACCGCAACACCGGCGAACGCGAACCATCGCAACAGTCCACGATGTGCGTCGGGCTCCTCCAACAAGCGATATTTCGCCGCAAGGGCTCCCAACAGGATGGCAATGATGACGGGGTACACCGCGAGGTTCATGATGAGGGTGCCGACCGCCCAGCCGGCAACCCGGATCATCAGGTCGGCGACCCCATAACCCAGGACACCCAGGGCGAACGCATCGGCCTCGGCGCCCTCCGCCCCTCCGAAGGCGAAGAAACCGGCAATGGTCACCAAGAACACGGGAGCCAGCACCGCCACGGCGATAGCCAGTGACCGTGGGGACCGCAACAGCAGCCACCCCACCAGAAGTGCAGCCACACCGTAGGCGCCCAGGATGTCCATCGGGGTTACCAGCACCGCATGGGCGAGCCCGAGCAGCACAAGCCCTGCACCCCGCCGCCGCAACAGCCGACGGCAGATCCGTTCAGCGGTGCCCTGCTGCCGGCGCCGCTGGAGCATCAGGACCAGGCCGTAACCGAACAGGGCGGCGAACATCGGATATGCCCGTGCGTCCACCATCAGGATGTTGAAGACCCTGACGGCCTGATCGACGATCGTCCCGCCTGCTGGCAGCCCGAGCACGCCGCTACCAGCACCCACCAGGTACAGCGGTGCATGCGCGAGCACGATCAGCAGCAGCATGAAGCCCCTGGCAAGGTCAGGGGCCACCAGACGGTGACTGCCAGGCGTCGGCGACTGTCCGGAGCCACGGTTGGCGTCTTGGAGGGACACGGGTACTCAGCTCCTTGCCGCAACGGCTTCGATCCCGAACAGTTCGGGTGGGTTGGTGCTCGTCAGTGACACGGCGTGTCCCGTTGCTTCTTGGGTATGGGGTGTTGCCAGCGCTCGTCGGTAGCGTCTTCGCCATCACGTGGCCGACGGCGTGCGGGCCGGATCTCATCGATCAGGCGCGAGAAGCCGTCCTCGCCGTGACCCCTGTGAACGCTCTGGTCGATCCATGCCTTGAGCTGGCGCAACGGTGCAGCGTCGACACCGGCCTGCTCCCGGCTTTCGATCAGGTCGCCCATCAGTGCGGCGTGGGTGCGCAGTGGTCCCGTCAGCGGCGGGTGGACGCCGGTCCGCGCTGCTTGCGTCATGGCTTCCAGCAGCGGGCCGGAGGAGATCACCGAGTCCACCGCGACCGGGGAGAAGTCACCGGGGTCGGCGCCCTCAGCCTCGATGTGGGCGAGGGCCCGCAGGTGGGCCTCCCAGGTCTCGTATCCGAGGTTCACCAGTGCCGTGAAGTACGCGGCCGCCGATCCCGGATCTGCCCCGTAGTACGCCGTGACACCACCGAGGCTGTTCAGGAAGCGTTCGTGTTCTCGATAGGCCGCCCCTGATCCGCTGTAGAACAGGAAGGCCTCCTCGGATCCGATGTCCTCGGGGCCCGCCATGATGCTCGCGTCCAGATACCGAGCACGGTGTGCTTCGACCCGTCGGGCCGTCTCGCGGGCCTGGGCGGGGTTGGTGCTGGTGAAGTTGACCAGTGTCCGGTCGGCGAGAGCAGACCCCAGAGAACCGAGCACCCGGGTCGCCGCGGCATGGTCCAGCAGGCAGACCAGGACCAGCTCCGCGGCTCGTACCGCTTGGTCCGGCGACTCGGCGACGTCGGCCCCGTTGGCGACAAGTGCCTGTGCGCGTGCGGGCGTCCGGTTCCAGACCGTGGCCGACCGCCCGACCGCCAGTACTGCCCGGGCGATCGCGCTGCCCATCGCGCCGGTACCGAGCACGGTGACGGGTCCGCTTCGGTCGACAACTGCCTCTTCGTTGTCCGACATGGTCATGTCTCCTCGTGCCCGCTCAGGGCGTCCTGTTCGTGCTGCGCAGAGTCTGGTTCCCGGTCGGCGTCGCGGTCGTGGTGACGTCCGCGGTCCCGGATGACGAGGACGACGGTGACCAGCAGTGTGGCGAGTCCGATGAGCACGCCCCCGATGACCGCGTACGTCTGCAGTCCCAGGACGATCGCGTCGTGCACGGGATCAAGAAGAGCCGGACCACCCGAGCCCAGGCCTTCCGCCGCGGCGACCCCGCCATGGAGGCTGGAGAGCGCCGTATCGGCAGCGGATTCGGGTACTTCGGCCGGCATCACCGACTCCAGCCAGGCACGGTAGACCACCGTGCCCACAGCACCACCCGCCGCGATTCCGAGGGCGTGGCCGAGTTCCCCGCTGACTTCCTGTGCCGCGCTGACGGATCCGGTCTTCTCCGTCGGCGCGCTGGAGACGATCAGATCCGTGACCAGGGCGAAGGCCAGACCTTGTCCGAATCCGAGCACCGACATGGCGGCGATGACGATCGGCAGCGGTGTGTCGGGGCCGACGGTCACGGCCATCAGCACCGCCCCGGCCAGGACGACGCCGAGTCCGAGCGCGACCACCACCGCCGGGCGCAGCCGCTTGGCCAGTTGGGGGGCGAGCATCGCTCCGACGATGTTGGTCGCGGCGAAGGGAAGCGTCCACAGTCCGGCTTGCAACGGGGTGAGCCCGACCACCAGCTGCATGTACTGGGTGAGGAGGAAGAACATCCCGAGTACGCCGACGGCGACGAGCAGCATCGCGCAGAGCGAGGCCCCGATCCGCGGGTTCCTCAACAGGTCCAGGTCGAACAGCGGGGAAGCAAGCCGCTGTTGCCGACGGACGAAGAGCCCCAGCAGCAGAACCCCGGCGGCGGCGACGGCCAGGTTCGGCAGGATCGACCCCTCCCCGGTCTCCTGCCCTGCGGCCAGCTCCTGTAGGCCGTAGACCAGCGCGAGGATCCCGGCCACGGACAGTGCGACGCTGGGCAGGTCCAGTCGGGCGCTGTTGCGCTCGGCGCGTTCAGGCAGCAGCCAGGGGCCAAGCAGCATCAGCAGCACCACGAACGGGACGTTGATCAGGAACACCGCGCCCCACCAGAAGAACTCCAGGAGTGCTCCGCCCATGACGGGGCCGATCGCCCCTCCGACGGTGAGTGCGCTGAGCATGATTGCGATGGCCAGTCGGCGTTGGCTCTCGTCGGCGAACATGGTCCGCAACAGCGAGAACAGGGAAGGCATCAGTGTCGCCCCGGCCGCACCCAGCAGGGCGCGGGCGATGATGAGCATCTCGGCGTTGACGGAGAACGCGGCGACGGCGGAGAGGACACCGAAGGCGGCAGCCCCGATCAGCAGTACCCGCCGGGGCCCGGCCCGGTCTCCCAGGCGTCCTGCTGTCACCAGCAGGCTGGCGATGACGAACCCGTAGATGTGGGTGATCCATAGTCCCTGGGAGGCGCTGGGTTCCAGATCCGCGCTGAGGGAGGGCAGCGCCAGGAACAGCACCGTCAGGTCGGAGGCGACCATCAGCATCGGCAGTACCAGCAGGATGAGCCCGGCCCATTGCTTCTTCGTGGCCCGCTCGGTGGTGGGTGCGGCAGACATCGGAGTTCCTTGAATCTCGCTCTGGCTACTTATCGGGTGGTCCCGATCCGGCTGGCTCCCGGTGTGCTATCCGAGGACCTTGTGGGTGTTCGCGCTGGCGTGGCTCTCGCCACTGGCCGGAAGCTCGAAATCCAGACCCGGGTAGGGTCGCGTCCTGCGGGCCTCGCGCAGCATGGGAGCCCACCAAGCGAGCTCATCGAGCACCGCGGTGGCCGGTGTGCGCAGACCGGCGGAGTCCACGGGGCGCCCGTCGTAGTCGAAGGCCTTCTCGAAGTTGGCCAGGGAGACGAAGCTCTTGGTGGTGATGGCTGGGAACTCCGGGAAGATCCCGCGCAGGTGTTCCACGGCGGTCAGTCCGCCGGTGATCCCGCCGTAGGAGATGAAGGAGATCGGGCGGAGCACCCACTCGCTGTAGAACCAGTCGATCGCGGTCTTCAGCGACGCCGGGTAGCTGCGGTTGTAGACCGGGGTGATGAGCGTGAAGGCATCGGCCTTGGCCAGTCGGCTGCCGAGCCGGACGACGTCCTCAGGAGGCGTGACGCTGTAGTCGTTGCCGGCGAGCTCTACCGGGAGCTCGTAGTCGGCCAGGTCGATGAGGTCGATGTCGAAGGCCCCGTGCCTTCGGGCTTCTGCGGTGAACCAGCGGGCCACGGTGGGGCCGAAACGGTCGGGGCGGATACTGCCGATGACCACGGCCAGGGTGGGGGTCGCGGAGGCGGGCATGATCGTTGCCCCTGACATGTTGGAGAACCTTTCGCCACTGATCGTGGACCGCGGCGTCTCCGGAAGGGCCCCGGCGGATCTCCGGAGGATCTCCGGGGGTGCGAGTCCCGTGCCTCCGGGGCTTCCTCGGGGCCATGGCCTGGACCTTGTGTACGTGCTCTTGACCGCGGGCGTGCAGGGGTGACCGGAACCCTAGAATCGCCCCATGAGGATTGAGGTGCTGGGACCTGTACGGCTCCGGGACCACGCCGGTGATGTGGTCGAGGTGCCCGAGCGGAAGGTCCGTGCCCTGCTGGCCGCCCTGTCCGTTGCCGGTGGCAACGCGGTGTCCCCGCAGACGCTCCTCGACCAGGTCTGGGGAGAGGCGCTGCCGGCCAATCCGGCGCGCGTGCTGCAGTCCAAGCTTTCCCAGCTGCGGACCCTGCTCGAGAGCACGGGCGGAGGCGGGCACGCGATACTGGTCCGTGAGCCGGGCGGCTACCGGCTCGTCACCGGTCACCGTGAGGCCGAGGGCCCTGCGTCGGGGGTGGAGACCGATGCTGGCGTGCTGCGCCGGGGTGTCGCCCGGGCGCGGGCGGCCGCAGAGTCTGCCGAGCGGCTGGCCCTCCTCAACGACCTCCATGAACTCTGGCGCGGCCGACCCTACGGCGAGTTCGCCGACGAGCTGTGGGCCTCCGCGGACACCGCGGCACTGGAGGAACTGCGTCTGCAAGCGGTGGAGCTGCAGGCCGCGGCACTGCTGGAGACCGGGTCCCCCGAATCCGCCTACACGGTGTTGCGACCGCTGCTCCTGGAACACCCCACCCGGGAGCCGCTGGTGGCTGCCGCCATGCGCGCCTGCTACCTGACCGGCAGACACCCGGAGTCGCTGCGGCTCTACGAGAGGCTGCGCACCCACCTGGCCGACGAGCTCGGAGCCGACCCTAGTGCCGCGACCCAAGAGCTCCACCAAAGGATCCTCCGGCAGGACCCACAGCTGACACCTGCTCCGGGGCCGGGTGACCAGACACAGGCACAGCACGGGGTATCGGGTTCCACGGCGTCCGGCGAGAGCCCGAGCGGGAATCTCCCGCGGCACGGCTCACCGCTGATCGGGCGGGAAACCGAGTCCGCCGCTCTGGGAAGTCTGGTGCGCGACCAGCGTCTGGTGACGGTGCTCGGCGTCGGTGGTGTGGGCAAGACCCGCCTGGCCACGGCCGTGGCGGCCGGTATCGTCCGGACCCGGCAGGACGACCCTGAAGCTCCCACGACGGGCACTGGTTCGGCGTGGTTCGCCGATCTCACCGCCCTGGCCGCGCGCGAGACCGTCGAATCCATCACCGGGCAGTTGGTCGCCCTGCTCAAGCTGCCCGCGGCCTACGGCGACCATGAGGCGCTGCTCTCGCGTGTGGCCGCGGTACTGGACGAGCGCGGGGTGCTGCTGGTGCTGGACAACTGCGAGCACGTGGTCGACGCTGTCTCGGGCTTCACCGCGGAGCTCCTCGGCAGGACCGAGCATGTGCGTGTACTGGCCACCAGCCGTGAGCCGCTGGGCTTGCCGGAGGAGCAGCGGTTCCCGCTGACGCCGCTCGCGGTGGAAAGCACCGGCCCCGCCGATGAGGGCCCCTCCGCCCAGGACGGCGCCGAGTGGCGGAGCCAAGCCCCTGCGGTAACGCTGTTCCTGGCCCGTAGCCGTACGGTCGCCCCGCACTTTCAGCTCAGCGACCAGGACCTCGGCATCATCGCGGAGCTCTGCCGCCGCCTGGACGGGCTGCCGCTGGCCATCGAGCTCGCCGCCGGTCGGATGAACGCCCTGGCACCGCGAGGTCTGCTGGACCGCATCACCGACCGGCTCGATCTGCTCGCCCGGCCTGGACGGGGTGCCCCGCGCCGCCAACAGACTCTGCGCGGTGTGCTCGACTGGAGCTGGGAGCTTCTGGACGGGACCGAGCGTGCTCTGCTGCGCAGGCTGGCCGTTCACCCGGCCAGCTGGACCTTGGACGCCATCGAGGCGGTCTGTGCGGACAACGCCACCAGCACAGGCGCAGCGGATTGCGGGATCCCGCCAGGCGCCGACCAGGAAGAGCACCGGGCTCATGGGCTGCGCGGTGTCCGGCTGCGCCGCGCGGAAATCCTTCCCACACTCGCACGACTGGTGGACCGCAGCCTGGTCTCCACGGTGCACATCCAGAACGGAAGCGGTACCGCAGTGCGTTACCGGCTGCTGGAGACAGTGACTACCTATGCCACGGAGAAGCTGGGGGACTCCGCGGAGCGACCGGGGGTCGCGGCCCGTCATCTCTCTTACTACCGGGCCCTGGCGGACTGCGCCCGTGACTTTCTGTTCGGCCCGCATGCCCGGGACTGGATGGACTGGATCGATCAGGAACAGGCGCACCTGGACCACGCCCATGCCGAGGCGCTGCGCATCGGGGACGGGGCCAATGCCGTCGGGCTGGCCCTCTCGACCTTCTGGCACCGCTGGATGACCGGAAGAGTGGGGGGCCTGGTCCAGATGCTGCGGGCCACCCAGGCCTGTCCCGGTCCGCGGGACAACGCCCACAAACAGGTGGCGGTCCTGGCAGCTAGGGCCGATGAGCGTGACGACGCGCACCACTGGTATGAGGAGATCACCGCTGCCCTGGCCGCGTTCGGCGGCGACGACCAGGCGGTGCTGGCCCGTATGCGGGTGCAGTGGTTCCCCGCCACCATGCTGATCGTCTCCGAGGAGTACCGCCGCACCGGCGAGCAGCTTGCAGACGAAGCCATCAGCTACCTGGTCGACCACGGCGACCTGCACGGAGCGGCCTTCGCCACGACCCAGCGGGACTGGTTCCTGCTGGACCACTGGGATGTTCCGCCACAAGGACTGCCCGGCGACCATGACGCGGAGGCCGTCCTGCGCCAGTGCGGGGACCACTACGGCCTCATCCTGCTGCTGTCGGTGCTCCACATGAGAGCGGAGAACGAAGGCCGCACCACTGTCGCCGAGGGCATCGCCGAAGAAGCCCTGGCGCTGGCGGCCAGCCTCGATCTGGATGCTGAAACCGCCTACTGGTACCCCATCCGCGCCCTGAACAACCTCCGCGCCGGTGACTTCGGGGCGGCTGAGCAGGCCATCGAGGCTGCGCTTGCCCTGGCCAGGTCGGTGGCCTTCTGGTACGGGGAGGTGTTCGCCGTTGCGACCCGGGCCGCATGGTTGACAGCTCGCGGGGACACCGCGCGCGCGGCAGAGATCCTCAACTCCATCTCCGCCCCCGGGCACCACCACGGCACCCGTTGGGTGACCCGGATCCTGGGAGACGAGGCGCTGCCAGACCCCTATGAGGCAGGTCGGGCCTGAGGTGCCGAGGCAAGTGCAGGGCCGCCGAGGAGCCTGCCCAAGGGTCATTCCCAGCGGAAGAGCGCGGCGGCCACGCCGGCGCCGATCACGGTGCTGGCCCCGAGGCTGACCCAGTTCTCCCAGGCCACTGTCTCGCCCAGCCATGCGGACTGGAACGCTTCGACGACGACACCGTGGTGCTCGATGCCCTGCGTGCCGGAGCCCGGGGATACCTCCTCAAGGACGTCACCGTGGACCAGCTCGCCCACGCCGTGGAGTCCCTGGCCTCCGGAGGCACGATGATCGGCCCGTCCATCACCGAACGGCTGGTCAGAGCGATCCGGTCCGGTCCGCCGCCCGCCGGCGCCGTCGTCGAGGGCCTCACGGACAGTGAGACCAAAGTGCTACGTCTGGTGGCCGAGGGATACACCAACCGTCAGATCGCCGAACTGGTCCACTTGGCCCAAGGCACGGTGAAGAACCACATCTCCGCCATCCTGGTGAAACTCGGCGCCCGCGACCGGACCAATGCCGTACTGCGGGCCATCCGCGAAGGGATGCTCGGTTGAACACACTGCCGGGGCGGAGCACGGTGCTGAGTCGACGGACGTTTCCCAAGGCCGGATGGTGAGCGCTTGCGCGCTTCCTGTCAGGGGTCCGCACGGAAGTGCCCCGACACCGAACGCAACCGTGTCCGCTTCGGTGTCTCGGAACGCCACGGCTACCCCGTGCTCGAACTCATGACCCTGGTCGAGAACGGGCTCCGTGCCTAAGGGCGTGTTCGGTGGATGCTGCCCGTCGCGAAGGTGCTGCGCCGTAGGTGTCCGTTGAGGGTGGTGGCGGGCGACGAATGGGGGTGCTGCGCCGTAGGCGTCCGTTGAGGGTGGTGGCGGGTGACGGGTGGGAGTGTCCAGTGGTGCTGGCACAAGGCCGAAGAAGGAGTTCCCCTGCTGTGCGCTTCCTCGCAAGCTCGGCAGCATCGCACAGCGGGGGCCCGCCCGGGTTTGGCTGTTGACTGAGAGATGCGCGGTGACAGTGCCGCTGGGGCGACGCGCAGCAGGGTATGTGTCCGCTGAACATGCCCTAGTGGCCCCCTTCGTCCTGGACGTCTGCCGTATCCGTCCGCGTCCTTTCCGGGCGCACCGGCGCGGGCTCCGGGTCAGGGGATCCGTATGACGCTGACCGTGTGGCCGGGTCCGCTAGAACTCCGCGGGCGTCAGCAGACCCATGCACCAAAGGGTCTTTCCGCAGCTGTAGGACGGTGGCGACCGCCAAGGCCAGGATCACGAAGACGAACGGTGCCGCCGACAGGATCACTGTCGTCTGCAGGGCCTGCAGTCCTCCCGCATACAGCAGGATCGAGGCCACCGACCCGGTGAGCACGCCCCAGACCAGCAGGACTCTCTTCCGGGGGGCCATGTCTCCGTCCGAGGAGATCACTGCCAGCACGTAGGTGTTCGAGTCGGCGCTGGTGACGAAGTACATCACCACCAGCAGAACGGCGACGACCGATGTGACCAGGGTGAGCGGTAGGTGCTCGAGCAGGCCGAAGAAGGCCGTGTTGACGTCTTCCGATGCCGCCTCGCCGATTCCGGTGCCGTCGTTGATGTCCATGTGCATGGCACTGCCGCCGAAGACGGTGAACCAGGCGGCGAAGACCAGGGCGGGCACGCCCAGGACCACGAAGACGAACTGGCGAATGGTCCGGCCGCGGGAGATCCGGGCCAGGAAGATGCCGACGAAAGCACCCCAACTGACCCACCAGGCCATCATGAAGTAGGTCCAGTCCTGCATCCAGACCAGGTGGTTCTCTGTAGTCGGCATCATCAGGCTCAACGCGGTGAAGTCGCTGATGTAGCTGCCGACGGATCGGAGGAAGACGTGGACGAGGTAGCTGCTGGGGCCGGTGAGGAACACGAAGACGAGAAGAAGGCCCGCCACCACCATCGTGACCTCGCTCAGATACCGGATACCGCGACTGATACCGGAGATGGCGGAAACGGTGAAGATCACTGTGAGAGAAGCGATCATGACGATCTGCAGCGTCGTGGAGGTGAGGTCGGTACCGCTCAGGAGCGTCATCCCGTGGCTGATTTGGGCTGCCCCGAGCCCCAGGGACGTTGCTGTTCCGAACAGGGTTGAAATGACCACGAGGACGTCGATGACCTTGCCGGTCGCGCCGTCTGCGTGACGGCCGAGCAGCGGGCGCAGGGCGGGGGAGACGAGGCCCCTATTGCCCAGCCGGTAGGTGGAGTAACCGATGGCCAGACCGAAGAGTGCGAAGATCGCCCAAGCGTGAACGCCCCAGTCCAGGAACGAGAAGCGCAGCGCATCGACCACCGCCGCTTGGGTGCCCGGCTCGGTGAGTCCGTGTGGAGGGACGAGCAGGTGGGACACGGGCTGGGCCACGCCGTAGCTGATGAGGCCGATACCCATGACCGCGCTCAACAGCATGGCGATCCAGGCGTAGGTCGGATACTCCGGTCGGGCGTCGTCGGGGCCGAGCCGGATACGTCCGAAGCGTGAGACGGCCAGGAACAGGAGCAGTGCGATGAGCCCGAGCGGGACGAGGAGCATCGACCACCCGGTGGTCTCCGTGACGTAGGCCAAGCCCGTCGAAGATATCGCGCTGAGTGTCTCCGGGAAGACGGCCGCGGCGAGGATGAAGGCCAGGATCAGGGTCACTGACGCGGCGAAGACCAGGGTCGGCGGTCTGCCCGAGGTGCGCGGCGGGCCGCCGGTACCGGATGGAGTGGTTCTCGGCATGGTGTTCTCCGTCTCTGAGGCCGACTGCGGTCCGCGATGGTGGAGGGGCGGCCGTGCGGCCCGGGGGAATTCGGGTCTGGTCGGCTGCGCCTCAGGCGCGGCCGACCAGAGCAGGCGTCACAGCTGGGGCATGCCGTTGCTGTCGAAGAAGCCGCCGGCCTTGTAGATGATCGGATCCGCATCGGTCACCTCGGCGTGGCGGACCCGGCAGACGAAGACGGTGTGGGTCGTGGCCTGGAACCTCTCCTTGATCTCCGCTTCGAGTGAGGCGGGGGACCCGTCGATGAGCGGGCTGCCCTCGGGCGCCGGGTGCCAGCCCACCGAGGCGAACTTGTCCGGTGCCTTGGAGGCGAAGGTCGCGATCGTCTCGCGCTGCTGAGTGCCGAGGATGTTGATGCCCAGATGCGTTGAGGAGAACAGGGCGGGATAGGTCGACGACGACTTCTGGACGCACACCATGACCAACGGCGGTTCCAGGGACACGGAGGCGTAGGCGTTCACCGCGAGACCGCGGGGGCGGCCGTCGTCCTGCGTCGTCACCACGGTGACACCGGTGATGAACTGCCGGTTGAAGGTCTTCATCACCTCGGGGTCGGGATTCCCGGACAGGGTGTCAGTCACCGGAGCCGCGACAGGCTCCGCCGCATCGCTGAGACGACGGATGCCCAGTGCGTGCAGCATCTCGGTGCCGTCCCAGGTCACTTCCTCGCGGACGATCCTCCCGTCGCGGACCGTGACCAGGTTCGAGCCGTAGGTCCGCACCGTCTTTCCCGTTGCAGGGACGCCGAGGAAGGGCTCGGTGTGGGTTCCGGTGGTGGACCAGAAGAGGACGATCCGGTCCCCCTCGACCACGATCGATTCGATGGTGGTCTCGATGTCGGGGAAGCCCTCTCGGATCCGCAGGATCTCAGACTGGAGCTCCTTCAGCGTCATGGTTGCGCCGGAGGACCGGCTGACGCGGGCGTACTCCGCGTCCATGAGACCGGTGAGGGAGTCGACGTCGCCTTCGTTCCAGGAGGCGTGCCATGCATGCTTGAGCTCGCCTGTGAGGTTCTGTTGCATGCAAGAGACTGTAAGTCGGATCACAGTATGCCGTCAATGGTTGTGAGTTCGGTGCGTGAATACTCTTCTCACCTTGAATTTGTCGGACAGGGTGCTGTTGACTCCGCTGAACGGGCGCCGATATGTTGCATGCATGAAAGAGCTGGCATCATCGATCGATCCGACGATTCCCACACTGTTGGAGCGGGTGCGCTCGCTCGTGATCAGTGGAGAGCTCCCCCCAGGGGCACCCGTCTCCGAGATCTCGCTGGCGAAGAAGTTCGACGTCAGTCGCACACCCATCCGGGAGACTCTCAAGCAGCTGCAGTTGGAGGGCCTGGTCGAGATCCGCCCCAAGGTCGGGACCTTCGTCAGAGAGCCGACCCGTCGGGAGATCGTGGAGCTCTTCCAGCTCAAGGAAAGCCTGGAAGGGCTCGCCGCGGGGCTCATGGCCCGGCGCGGTCAGGTGCCCGAGCTCGACGTCCTCGACCGGAACATCGAGGAGTCAGCCCAGGCAGCGGCGGACGACGATGCCGAACGCTACGCGGACTTGGTCGACGAGTTCCACCGCACCATCATCCGCGGCTCGGACAGCCGCAAGCTCGTGGAGCACTACGACCTGCTCATGAACCAGCTTGCGTTCCACCGGATGGTCCTGCGGACCGCGGAACACCCGGGCCGGATCAGTGCCTCCACCAATGAGCACAGCACAGTGCTGGAGATGATCCGGGCCAAGGACCACTTCGCGGCGGAGTCCGCTATGCGCAACCACGTGTACACGTCAGTTCGCGAGGTACTCACCGACCCGCGGACCGCTGTGCAGGAGGACTGACAGCGACGGTCAGCGATCGACGTCACCGACACACGCCGACAGAAGGGAACTACTGTGCGCTTCTCCGTTTTCCACGGGCTCGGGGCACCTGGCGACCTGGCCCACTACCAGCAACACATGGATGAAGCTCGCGAATACGCCGTCGCCGCCGAGAAGGCGGGCTTCTGGTCGGCGTGGTACACCGAGCACCACTTCGGTCACGAGGGACAGGAGCTGACGCCCAACCCGATTCTGATGGGCGCCGACATCGCCGCGCGGACGAGCACGCTGCGGATCGGCCAGGCGGCCTCCATCGTCACCTTCTGGCATCCCCTACGCCTGGCTGAGGACCTGGCTCTGCTGGACCAGCTCAGCGGTGGACGTCTGGAGGTGGGTGTCGGCCGCGGACTGTACGGTCGCGAGGCGGTCAACCTCAACCCCGCCGCCGACCCCAGGGACCAGGCTAAGAACCGGGCGCTCTTCGAGGAGACCATGGAGGTCCTGCAGAAGGCGTGGAGCAACGAGTTCTTCAGCCACAAGGGAGAGTTCTTCGAGTTCCCGGAACCGGGCCTGAAGTGGGACCATCCGCTTTCCCCGGCAACCCCGGAGTTCACCGAAAACGGCGAGATCACCAAGATCTCCCTCGTCCCCCGTCCGCTGCAGCAGCCGACGCCACCCGTCTGGCAGGTCATCGATTCTCCGCGCTCCATCGCCTCCGCCGCTGAACAGGGGATCCAGGGCATCTTCTGGCTTCCGCCGGTGAGCGCCCTGAAGGGCCGCTTCGAGCTCTACCGCGACAAGGCCTCCGAGGCCCAAGGCCGCGACGTCCCGCTCGGCGAGGGCATCGCACTCGTACGCGACGTCTACGTAGCCGACACCATGGAGCAGGCCCGCAAGGAGTTCGAGCAGGCCGTGATGAACACTTACCGCTGGGTCACCCACTGGCGGGGCCTCGGCAACCTCATGGAGGAGGGGGAGCAGCTCACCGACGAGCACACCCTGGACTTCGACATGCTCATGGAGCGCAACATGCTCGTGGGCACCCCGGAGTACGTCCGGGAGAAGATCGAGGAGCTCCAGCACGAGGTGGGACTCGAGCACATGATGCTCTGGACCACGCACCCCGGTCTGCAGCACGGACACGCGATGCGCAGCCTGGAACTGTTCTCCACCGAGGTGATGCCGCACTTCGCCGACACCGCCGCCGGCAGCCACTGATGCCTGAGGGACATCTGCTCGACGCCGACGGCCTCGGCCTCAGAAAGATCGTCTGCTTCCGCGAGGAAACCGTCTCAGAGGCAGGCGAGCAGCCCGCTCGCCCGATCACCCAGGCGACCGTGACCGCGGTGGTCAAGAACCCGTGGACCGGTACCGGCACAGGCGAAGACCTCCGGCCGCACGCCCAGCGCATCGCCCCGCGCCTGGCACGGCTGCTGACCGACCGGCTCTGCGCCGCGCTCGGTGGGCGCGACCGCGTCGAAGCCTTCGGAAAGGCGGCCATCGTAGGACTCCACGGAGAGATCGAGCACGCCGGTGCCTTGATCCACACCCCGTACTTCGGCAACCTCGTCCGTGAGTTCCTGGACGGTTCGTCGGTGCTGTGCTTCGCCGACGACCGCGCCGACGCCGGCCAGCCGCTGACCGTACCCCTGTGGCACAAGAAGCACGCGGCGAGCCGGGACCACTACCAGACCACCAGTATCCGTATCGGCGACGGCCCCGCACCGGACGAAATCGTCCTGGCCGCAGGGGCTTCGACCGGGACACGGCCCCACCCCCGTCTGGGCGACCGGACCACTGACCCGGTCGTCACATCCGATGTCCTAGAAGGAGTGACAGCATGAATATCCGCAAGACCTTCACCATCGTTGAAGACATCCTCCAGGAAGGGGGACGCCCGGTCGAACCCGCGGCGCGCGTAGCCGTGGTCGCAGCGGTGCTCGACAACCCCTGGCGAGGACAGGGCTTCGTCGAAGACCTGGGGGAGGGGATCGAGTCCACCGCCTCCGACATCGGGGCGCTGCTGGCACCCAAGGTCGTGGATGCCCTCGGCGCTCCCGTCGAGGCCTACGGCAAGGGTGCGATCGTCGGCCTGGACGGGGAGATCGAACACGGTTCCGCCCTGATCCACACCCTGAAGTTCGGCGACCACTTCCGCAAGGCCACATCCGCGACCACCCTTCTCCCGGCCGTGGAGAAGAGAGGACCCGCCGGGGTCGTCTTCGACATCCCGCTGAAGCACATCACCGATGCCACGATCCGTTCCCACCACCAGACGGTCGAGGTCCGACTGCCGGACGCACCGCACGCCGGGGAGATCGTCATCGCGCTCGCGGCCTCCGCACAGGGCCGTCCGCAACAGCGGCTGGCCTCCCTGTCCACGGAGCAGTGAAGATGACCGAAACGGCGGTGCCCATCGCGCTCCTCCACGGAGTCGGGCTGGACACGTCTATGTGGGGTCCACTGGTCGACGAGCTCGCCCGGCGGACCGATCGTCCAGTCGTCGCGATCGATCTCCCGGGGCACGGCTCGGAGCCGGTTCTGCCGGAGGCGGTGACGCTCGACGGGCTCGCCGACGACGTTGCGGAGCGGCTGCCGGCGCGGATGCACCTCGTCGGGTTCTCGGTTGGGGCACTCGTCGCGGAGCGGCTGGCGAGCCGCCGCCCTGACCGGATCGAGACACTGACCTGCGTCAGCTCCGTCTATGAGCGCACACCGGTCGAGTCACAGTCGGTGCGGGACCGGCTCGACACCGCGACCAGGGACTTCCACGCGAGCGTGGAGGCGTCGATCCGCCGGTGGTACCCGGAGGGGACCCCCGTGTCCGAAGAACAGGTCGAGGCCACTCGGAGCGTGCTCCTTTCCAACGACACTGCCTCATACCTTCGGGTCTACGAGGTCTTCGCCACGGCGGACCAGCAGGTCGCCGAGGACCTCGCCGGCCTCGCGATGCCGGTTCTCGCGGTGACCGGATCCGAGGACCCCGGGTCCACGCCCGCGATGACCGAAAGCATCGCTCGAACCGTCCCGGACGGACGAGGCGTCGTCGTCGACGGCGCACGGCACATGCTGCCGACGGAGTGTCCCCAGGAGCTGGCCGACACCATCCTGACCTTCCTCGACGAGACGAGTGGAGACCCGTATGGCTGACCGGTACGACCACTTCATCAGCGGCGGGTACGTCGCTCCGACCGAGGGCGGATATTTCGAGAGCCGCAACCCCGCAACGCTCGAGGTCCTCTACGAGGCCGCCCGGGGCGACGAGGTCGACGTGGACCGGGCGGTGCGGGCGGCTGACAGGGCTTTCCGAGACCAGCGGTGGCGGGACTTGTCTCCGACACGGCGGGGGCACCTGCTGCGGAGACTGGGTGATCTTGTCGCGGAGAACGCCGAGGAGCTGGCCCGGTCCGAGTCCTTGGACAACGGCAAGCTCCTGCGCGAGATGCGAGGTCAGCTCAGAGCACTGCCGGAGTACTTCTACTACTACGCCGGACTCGCCGACAAGGTGCAGGGCGACCAGATCCCGACCAGCTCCCACCTCGTGCTGAACTACACCCTGCGGGAACCGCTGGGTGTGGTCGGGGCCATCACGCCGTGGAACTCGCCGCTGACGCTGACGACCTCGAAGCTGGCCCCCGCACTGGCAGCCGGGAACACCCTGGTCATCAAGCCTTCCGAACACACCACGCGAACCGTCCTGCGCCTTGCCGAACTGGCCGCCGAGGCAGGGTTTCCGGCCGGAGTGGTCAACGTCGTCTCCGGATACGGCGCAGAGGCCGGCCGTCCGCTGGTGGACCACCCCGGGATCGCGAAGCTCTCCTTCACCGGGTCGACGGCGACGGGTTCAGCGATCGCCTCCTCCGCGGCCGCGCGGTTCATCGGTTGCACCTTGGAGCTCGGCGGCAAGAGCCCGAACATCGTCTTCGGCGACGCGGATGTCTCCAACGCGGCGATGGGCGTGGTCGCCGGCATTTTCGCTGCGGCGGGACAGACCTGTATCGCTGGCAGCCGAGTCTTCGCCCACCGCAGTGTCTATGACGAGCTGCTCGAGAAGGTCTCACTCCGGGCACGGAGCATCGTCATCGGTGACCCGCTGGAAGATGAGACGGAGCTGGGGCCGCTCGCTTTCGAGGGCCAGCGCGACAAGGTGCACTCCTATGTCGAAGCCGGTGCGGCGGAAGGGGCACGGGTACTCACCGGCGGGTGCCGTCCCGACACTGAGTTGCCCGGGTATTTCTACGCCCCGACGGTGCTCACCGGTGTCACCAACGACATGCGGGTTACCCGGGAGGAGATCTTCGGCCCGGTAGCAGCAGTGATGCCCTTCGATACTGAGGAGGAGGCCCTCCAGCTGGCGAACGACACGGATTACGGCCTCGCTGCGGGTGTGTGGACTCGCGATCTCGCACGGGCGCACCGGATGTCCCGGAGTTTGGACGCCGGCACGGTATGGGTCAACACTTACCGGGCGATGTCTCCGATGTCGCCCCGGCAGGGGTTCAAGGCCAGCGGTGCCGGGGTCGAACACGGCATCGAATCGATGCGCGAGTACACCCGCCTCAAGAGCGTCTGGATCAATACCGATGAAGGACCCGTCGCGGATCCGTTCGTCATGCGCAGCTGAGAGTGTTGCCGGTGCCGCTGATCGAGGTGCCAGCACACTCCAGCCGACCCCGGTGGGTTGAAACCGGACGAGTCGGGGTTCCCGTCGGGTTCCGGTGCGGGAATGCGGAAGCCCGGCACCCTCGGTGGTGTTGGGAGTGGCATGGCCCTCTCTTCCCACGACCTTCCCGGCGCCCGCACCGGACTTATCGGGCGTGAGCACCCCGTCTCGGTCCTGCACTCGGCGATCGGGCGCACGGCCCACAGCCACGGCGGTCTGTTGCTCATCACCGGTGAGGCCGGCGTGGGCAAGTCCAGTCTGGCCACCGCTGCCGTGGAAGAGGCCCGCCGTACCGGGGCCTTGGTGCTCAGCGGATCGTGCTGGGACTCCGATGGCGTCCCCGACCTGTGGCCGTGGATCCAGGTCGGCCGTGCGCTGCGCCGCGCGGCCGACCTACCGGGGGCGGCACGGATCGACCAGGGGACCTGGGAGGCCCTGGCAGTGCTGTTCGGTGAGAACACCGGAGACCCGGGAGCCGGGTTCGCCCTGTTCGACGCACTGACCGAGGCCTTGGTGTCCCTGGCCCGGAACCGGCCGGTCCTGGTGGTGCTGGAGGACCTGCACTGGGCGGACACGGCGTCACTGGACGTCTTGGAGTTCGTCGCCCAGCACACCTGGTTCGAACGGGTCCTCGTGGTGGGGACCTACCGCGACGCGGAGGTGGAGAACGAAGGCCACCACCTGCAGAGCCGCCTGGCGTCGCTTGCTTCGAGGGCCGTCACACTCGCGCTGAGCGGTCTCGAACCCAAGGAGACGGGTGCCCTGGTCGAACGCACCGCGGGGCGGCGCCCGGACGAGGAGACCGTCGAGGCGCTCCACCGCTGGACCGGCGGCAACCCGTTCTTCGTCGAGCAGGCCGCACGCCTGTGGCAGGGCGGAAGCGGGGCCACGACCCTCGCACCCGGGGTGCGCGAGGCGGTACGGCGGCGCTTGGACGTACTACCCGAGCCGGTGCGCGGCGTGCTCACCACCGCTGCACTGCTCGGCCGCGAGTTCCACCGCCAGATCCTGGCAGCGGTGTCGCGGCAGCCCGACGCCCGGGTGGACCGCCTGTTGGAGCAGGCCGCGGTGGCGAAACTGGTGGTGATCCAGGGCGGCGGGCACTGCGCCTTCTCCCACGACCTGGTACGGGAGACTTTGGAGGCCGACCTCACCGAAGGGGACCGCGCCGCCGCGCACCTCAGCGTGGTCCGGGCAGCGGACCGCTCACCCCGGATCGCCGGGATGATGTCACCTCCCGACCTCGCCCGGCACGCCTACTCCGCCGGAGAGGACCTGGACGCGGAAAGGGCCGTCGAACTGCTGGCGCGGGCCGCCGAGGACGCCGCAGGTCGGCTGGCCGGGGAGGAGTCCCTGCGGCACTACCGCCGTGCCCTGGAGCGCGCGGACTCACTCGCACCCCGGCCGCGCGTGCTCCTCATACTCGACTACAGCGCCATGCTGAGCCGGTGGGGCGAGGAATCGCACGCGGGCCGGGAGTACGAGCGGGCCCTCGAACTCTCCTCGCAAGCCCGGGAACCGGAACTGTTCGCGCGGGTGGTGCTGTCCCTCCCCCACACCTGCCAGGAGGGGAGCTCCGGCAGATGGGAGGAGCTCGTCGCGGAGGCGCACCGCGGTCTCCTGCCCGACCGGACGAGGCGGGGCACCTCGGCGGTCCAGGCGCGGGAGGTCTTGGAACACCTGGTCCGCCGGGCCAGAGAACGGAACGACGACGAAGCGCTGACCTTCGCACTGTCCTTCCTGCACACCACGGTGTTCGGAGCGGGAAGCGCGCGGGAACGGCTCGCTCTCAGCCGGGAAATCGAACAGCTGGCCCGGCAGACCGACGACCAGCCGCTGGTGCACATCGCCTCGGCCCTGCAATGGGTGGCGCTGCTGCAACTCGGCGACCCCCGCTACCTGGAACAGTTCCGCACGTTCGCGGCCCGCGCCCGAAACGAGGGCGCACCGCTGTTCGTGCTCGTGAGCCAGATCGACCAAGCGATCGTGTCCGGGATCCTCGGAGACTTCGGGGCGTCCGCGGAAGCCTTGGCCGAGGCCCACCGGTTCGCCCCCGGAACCGGGAAGAAGGTGGGCGGAGGCGACGAGCTGCTCAAACACGAGGAGTGGGGCCTGCTCCTGCTCCAAGGCCGCCACACGGAGCTGGAGGAGCTGTACCGTCGGCCCCTGCAGCGCCCCACCCCCTTGCTGGCCGGATTGCAGCAGGCCATCGCCGCGGTCCAGCGCGGCGACGCGGCCGCCGCACGCGCCTTCCTCGACGAGCACGAAGACGGCGAGCCGCCGAACGGCACTGCCCCGCTGTGGTGGCGGCTGCGCGCACAGGTCGCCGCCGCCACCCGTGATCCGGGGTTGAGCGAGCGCGCCCGCGGAGACCTCGCCCCCTACTCCGGAGAGTGGCTGGTGTCGATGTACGGCTTTGAGATCGGGGGCCCGGCCGACCTGTGGCTGGGACGGGTGGAGGCCGCCCAAGGGCGCTGGGAGCCGGCCTTGGAGCACCTGCGCGCGGCCGTAGCCTCCGCGCGGGCGCTGCGCTCGCGTCCGTGGACGGTCGAGGCGCTGCTAGCGCTGGCCGAAACGCTGTTGGACCGCGCGGACGACGGTGACGGGGACGCGGCCCTCGCGCTCCTCGACGAAGCCGGGGATCAGGCAGCGGGGATGCACCACGTCCCCGCACGCGTGGCTCGGCAGCGCGAACGGGCCGCGGCGGGTCCGGCGCCGGTGGATTCGGGGCCGGACCACGAGTTCCGGTTCGACTCCGGGACCTGGTCGCTCCGCTTCGCCGGGGCGGTCGTTCACATGCCGGACGCCAAAGGCCTGCGCGACCTGCACCTTCTGCTGTCCAGCCCCGGAGTGGACGTGCCCGCGGTACGGCTCGTCAACCCGGCCGGCGGTGCCGAGGCGGAGTCCGCCGCCCGCATGGGCGGGGACGACGTCCTGGACGAGCGGGCCAAGGCGGAGTTCCGGCGGAGGCTGACCGAACTGGACGAGCTGATCGAGCAGGCCGAAGCGCTAGGTGACGACGAGCGCGCCGCCGCCCGCGACCGGGAGCGCGCGGCGCTGCTGGGGGAGCTGCGCTCGGCCGCGGGTCTGGGCGGGCGCCCCCGACGCCTGGGCGACGCCGCCGAGCGCGCCCGTAAGACCGTGACCGCGCGCATCCGGGACACGCTGGGGCGCCTCGACCGGCGCCACCCCGAGCTCGCCGCCCATCTGCGCGAGTCGGTGTCCACCGGAGCGCACTGTTCCTACCGTCCGGACACGCGGCCCCGCTGGCGGCTGTAGGGCCGGGCCAGCGCCCCTCTCCGGGGCGGGACCCGGCCTCACAGCCTCGGTTGACGGGGTCGATCGCCACCGCGGCTCACTTGCGGTTGTACAGCCACATGGTCAGCGAGCCGAAGACCAGCACCGAGGCCGCGCAGAACACGCCCACCCAGGTGATGGCGGCGGCGTCGGGCACTCCGGCCATCACGGAGCGGATCGAGGTCACCAGCTGGGTGATCGGGTTCAGGTCCACGAACACCTGGAGCCAGTCCGGCATGGTCCGCGGGTCCACGAACACGTTGCTGAGGAACGTCAGCGGGAACAGGATCAGCATGCTGATGCCCATCACCGACTTCTCCGTGCGGGCGATCAGGCCGATCGCGGTCCAGATCCACGACAGCGAGAAGGCCGCCGCCAGCAGCAACAGGACTCCGGCCACGACTCCGGCCGGGCCCCCGTCCGGCCGGAATCCCAGGAGCAACCCCAACCCCATGATCACCACCGAGGCGGTGGTGTAGCGGAACACGTCGCCCAACAGGTAGCCCACCATGGGCGAGGGTCGCCAGATCGGCAGGGTGCGGAAACGGTCGAACACGCCCTTGTCGATGTCGTTCTTGACCGAGGAGCCCGTGTACATCGTGGTCATGATGACGCTCATGACCATGATCCCGGGCAGCAGGAACTGGATGTAGTCCCCGGTGCCCCCGGCGATCGCGCCCCCGAAGAGGTAGGTGAACATGAGCGTCATCATGATCGGGAAGGCCGTGACGTCGAACAGCTGCTCCGGCACGTGCTTGATCTTGAGCATCGCACGCCAGCCGAAGGCCGCGGTGGACGCCGCTGCGCTGGGCCGCTTGGGCCACTCCTCCGGGATCAGTACGGCCCGCAGTTCGGCCGACGAAGTGCTCGATGAGGCGGTTGCCGACGGGGTGGGTGCGGCGTCGGTCGGTGCGGTGGCCATTACGCGGCCTCCTTCGCGGTCTGCTCGTCGGTGTTCTGGTCGTGGGCGGGGTGGTCGGTCAGGGCGAGGAAGACCTCGTCCAGGCTGGGCTGGCCCAGCGCGAAGTCGTCGACCGCCACCCCGTTGCGGGACAGTTCGGCCAAGGCGTGGGCGGCCCGGTCGGCGGCGTCGGAGGATCCGGTCAGCCGGGCGGTGAGGGCCACCGGGTCGGCGCCGCTGGTGACCTCCGCGCCCATGGCCTGGGCCAGGACCCGGCGGGCCTGCTCGAGCTGGGCCGCGTCGCGCAGCCGCAGCTGAACCGACCCGGCGCCGACGGACGACTTGAGCTCACCCGGGGTGCCTTCGGCGATGACCCGGCCGTGGTCGATGACGGCGATGCGGGAGGCCAGCTGGTCGGCCTCGTCCAGGTACTGGGTGGTGAGCAGCACCGTGGTGCCCTGCGCGACGATGATGCGCACGATGTCCCACACCTGGTTGCGGCTGCGCGGGTCCAGGCCGGTGGTCGGCTCGTCCAGGAACATCAGCTCCGGAGGGCGCACGATGCTGGCGGCGATGTCCAGGCGGCGGCGCATACCCCCGGAGTAGTTCTTGGCCTGCCGGTAGGCCGCGTCCTGCAAGTCGAAGGCCTCCAGCAGTAGCTCGCCCCGGCGGCGGGCGGCCGCTTTGCGGTAGCCGACCAGCCTGCCGATGAGGATGAGGTTCTCGATGCCGGTGAGGTCCTCGTCGACCGACGCGAACTGGCCGGTCAGGCTGACCTTGTCCCGTACCTTGTTGGCCTGCGTGCGTACGTCCAGGCCCATGACCTGGGCCTGTCCGCCGTCCATTTGGAGGAGCGTGGCCAGCATCTTCACCGCCGTGGTCTTTCCGGCCCCGTTGGGGCCGAGCACACCGTAGACCTGGCCTGCCGGGACGGTGAGGTCCAGGCCGTCCACCGCGCGGTTCTTCCCGAAGACCTTCACCAGGCCCTCGGCACGGATGGCGGCGTCATCGTCGCGAATCGCCATGGCTCCTTCTTTCTTGAGTGCGGATTCTTGAGTGCGGATCGTCGGTCTCCGTAGGGAGAGACCGTGTGAGGAGGCGGGAATCATCGGGGCCACTCCCGGTACGGGCGCCGCGCGCGGGCCTCGCGCAGGGCCAGGCCCCACCACCGGAGCTGGTCGAGCATCGCCGTCGCGGCCCTCTCGACGTGCGGACCGCCCAGGTGGGCCGGGTCTTCGGTGAGCAGGTCCAGGCCGACCCGGTTGCGCATGGTCACCGCCTGGAGTTCGACGAAGACGGTGCGCAGGTGCTCGACGGCGTGCACGCCGGTGTCTCCGGTGCCGTAGGAGGTGAAGCCCACCGGTTTGGCCCGCCATTCGTCGTAGCCGAAGTCGATGGCCTGTTTGAGGGAGGCGGGGTAGCTGCGGTTGTACTCGGGGGTGACGACGACGAACCCCTCGGCCCGGTCCAAGGCTTCTGTGAAGCGGATCATCTCGGGGGTGGGTTCGGCCGGATAGCGGTTCGGGAAGTCGAAGGCCGCCAGGTCGACGAGTTCGGGGGTGAACTCCGGGCGGGCCCTGAGCACGCGGGCCACCCAGGCGGCGATGTCCCCGCCGGAGCGGGCTTCACGCGTGCTTCCCACGATCACCGCGGTGCGCAGCGGCGACTGCACGTCCAGCGGGTCCAGTGTCCCGGTGCCGTCCATTGCCGTTGTCCTCCCGCCTGTCTCGCTGCTTGCCCAGGAGGCGCGAGACGGCGTCAGGCTTCCGCTAGACGGGAGCTAGCAAGGGTGCGAGTGCCTCGGCCGGTGCGCCCCCGGAAAGGCTCGGGGAACAAGGCTTCCTGCCCTCGGAGAACCAGGAGAATGAGCGAGGGGAGAGCAGCGTGCTCCTCCACGTGTTTTTCACGGGTACTGCGGTGTGTCGTGGCTGAATGGTGGGCCTTGCGCCGGAAGCACGGAAACCGATCGCCTAAGTGGAAATGAGCACGGTAGCTGTGTGGCGCCTTTCCATGGGCGCCGACCTGACGTACGAGGACTTCAGTCCTCTCACTTCGACGTTCGTCCGGTACTTCTGCTGGGAATGGCCCCTCGTGGCAACCGGGGCCAGTCGGTGGAACCGCCGCTGCCCCGGGCGGGCACCCTTGCTTGCGGCTCCGGTACTGTGCCGCGTGCCGGAGCAACACGGGCGCCTTGTGGCCCGACCGGAGCATCGGCCTTCCCGGTGCCCTTCCGGGAACCGAAACAGATCCCCGGCGGCCGTCTGCGCTTGGCGGCTGCTCGGTTGAGGGGCCCAGCCGGGCCAATGCCTGAACCCGGGGCGGGACCTGTGGACGAAGGAAGCCCCGTTCTGGATGCCGCTGCACTCCGGGTTTCGCTGACGATTAGGTCACAACCGGGAAAAGTTCATTCTCGAGGCTCGCAGTAGTTAGCAGGATCCACCGGAGTCGAAGGCCTCTTTGTCTGACAGGTCTTTAGGCCTGAACTATGACATAGGTTAACAGGCAGAAATGGGTAAAGGCAGTACCTTCCCTGTACAGGAACCACCTCCGTTGCTAGATTCGCAGCATGGCAGAGCCGCGGGGGGAAATCCGCGTCATTGAGCATGAGAAGCTCCTGGTAAGCGTGCGCAAGGCTGCGGAAATCCTCGACATCTCCGAACGTGTCGTCTACGACCTTTGCTACACCGAGGAACTGGAGTCGGTGAAGATCGGACCGAAAAAATGGATTCGACGGATCACGTGCGAGTCCATCAACGAATATGTGGAGAAGGCGCGCACCGAGTCGCGCGATTCCCACCTGAGAAGAGCGCGTGAAAGCCTCTGATGGGAGCACGAACATGAACATACTGCCCGCGATGGCTCCACGAGCGCTGCCGCGGCCAAAGCCACTGACCGGGTTCCCCTCCGAGCCCCTGATCCCCGGGCCCCGAAAGGTGATCTGCTCTGCCCGGGACGTGGCAGGGCTTCTGGAAAGCGAGCCCGGCCTGTGGCCCGGACTGACGACCTGCGTCACCGACACAGACGGGAGGTTGATCGTCCACTACGCGGCGGGCAGGGGCAGCCGCGACGCGAACAGGCTGTTCGGACCGGACGGCGTGGCCGCCCGCTGGAGATCGGTACTCGCCGAACCGAAGGAGTCCAGGCGCGAGCGCCGAGGAGGCCGCGAGCGCGTGGTGACTCTCCAGGGACGGCGGTCCGGCTACCCGGTGACGGTGCTGTTCACTGTCGTGGGGGCAACATGAGCAGCCAGCCTGAGCCCACACCGGCTCCACGAGCCGAACCGGTTCCGCGCCTCGCCGGGACACGGCTCCCCTATCCGGACGTCAACGCGGTCCCGTGGCCACTCAACCACCACGCCTACGTGCGCGCCTGCGTGGACCGGTTGCGCAAGGAGGTCCGTTTCGAGCCGATGGTCCACCTCCCCACGAGCCAGATCCAGCTCCGGGACAGTCGCCGCGCACTGGTGCGCCTGGAACCCACGCTGGACAGTCCCGGAGTCCTGATGTCCTGGGACGAACAGCACGGCTGGGCACGGTTGGAGGGGGCGACCCGCAAACCCCTCGTGTTGGGCGCCGAACCGCTTTTGCCTCCCGAGGCGTTCGCGCACGCGGTGACGGCACTCCTCAGCGATGCCACCCGCCAGTTGCTCATGGTCGCTGACCGCAGCCGGAGTAGGGCGCACCCGGTGGACGTGGTGTTCGAGCGGCGCCTGGCCGCCTACCGGGCCCTGTGAATCGGGAGCGAGCAGGGCGGTGGCGGACGGGGTTCGGGCTGGTCACCCCCAACGGGGGCCAGCCTGAACCGCGTTCCATGTTCCATACCGATCCGGGCGGGGCGGCGCCGCGCTGACCCCGGTCACTGCGGCGAGCGCCCCCGGCCTCAGGTACACGGAGTAGTACACCAGGGTCACCATGGGACTGCCCCCGACGATGTTGCCGAGCGCGACGAGGAGAAGGTTCAGAGCTGCGCCGGGTACGGAGACCGCGGCCGCGTCGGCCACGGCCTCGGCCGCGAACCAGCTCAAGAGCAGTCCGCCCGGGAGGAAGCACGGACTCGCTGCGGTGAGCTCAGTCTTCGCCGCTGGACTTGGGCAGCACCACGACGGGGACGGGGGAACGGTGCAGGAGGCCCTGGCTCACCGAGCCGAGGAAGAGCCCTCGGACCGAGCCCCGGCCGCGGGAGCCGACCACGATCGCGTCGGCCCCTTCGGCGGCCTTCAACACCGCGTCGACCGGGTGGGAATCGGTGCGTACGACGCTGACCTCGACAGCGGAATCATCGCGGCCCTCGAGTGCCTCCGCGAGCAAGTCGGTGACCAGCTGCTCGGACTGCTGGTCGAAGACCTCCTCCAGGGACCGGAGGCCGGGGCCGTACGCCCCGGTCGGGTAGCCGTAGGGGAGGGGCACCTCCCAGCTGTTGACCACGACGAGCTCGCCCTCGGCCTCCGCCGCCAAGTCCGCGGCCAAGCCCAGCGCTCGGCGGGAGGGGCCGGAACCGTCGACACCGACGACGACGCGGTCCAGGGAGGTCGTCGCCGGACGCCCCTCGCCGTCGTCGGGCACCACGACGACTGGGCAGGGCGCTTGGGCGGCCACGCGCACGCTCACCGACCCCACGAACACCGAGGCGACCGTGCCCAGGCCCCGGGTGCCCAGCACGATCAGATCCTGCGGGTCGCTCTGCTTGATCACCGCATACGGTGCCTCGTCCATGGCCATGACGGTCTCGGTCTCCACCCCGGGCTGGAGCCGGGCCGCATGCTCGTCGGCCTCGGTGAGCACGGCGGTGGACTGATCGGTCATCTCGTCGGTCGGTGAGAGGCGGGACATCCGTCCGGTCGCCACGAACACCGGCAGGCCGAGGGCGTGCACGATACGCAGTACGGCCCCGCGGCGGGCGGCCTCCGCGGCGGCCCACTCCAGGGCTGCCCGGGAATGGGATGAGCCGTCGACACCGACGACGACCTTGGACCCGTTCTCCTGCTCCGCTGCCATGATCTTCCCCCTCGATCCGGTTTCCGCACCGCCGACAGCTCATCCAGGGCGGCTCCGCCAAGGACGGGCCGTGCCTTCCGGCACTTCACCCAGTCGACCGAACGAGCTGATTCCAGTCAACCCTCATCTACCCGAAGGCAGTAGGGACGTCGGACAGGCACTGCGGAGGCCATCGACCCATGGGCGGAGTGACCTTCGCCGCGCGCTACCCCGGGACGCCGCGGATGAGCCCGCCACCTGTGTGAGCCCCTCCTAGAATCGGCAGGAGACGGGGAGGTGGCGACGATGCCGCAGGGTTGGGATGCCCAGCACGTGGAAGCTGTCGCGTGCGAGGCGGTCGAGGAGTTCCTCACCGGCCGCCTCGAGAAGACGCTGAGTGCCCACCGGGGAAACCGCGGGGCGCACAGCGGCGCGAACGCCGCGGGTGAGGCCTTGGCATCCCTGCACTCCCAGGACTTGGCCGCGTGGCAGGAACACGGCTACCTGAGCCACGTGAACGCCGCCGCCGTCATCGGGGTGTACTACGAACGGCGCATCGCCCAGGCGGCGCGCGACCTGAGGCAGTCGGGCAGCAGACCGTCGAGGCGGCGCGACCGGGCGCGCTCCCGCTACCACCAGCTGCGGCACGAGAAGGCGGCCGTGGAGACCTGGCTCGAGGCTCAGGGGTGGGACTTGCGGTTGGAGTCGGCAGACAGCGGGACCGAAGCGGGTGCGGCTGGCACCCACTGGAAACCGGAACCGCCCTGACCCCTGCCTCCTCACCGGTCGGCCCGCATACCGCTGTCCGTGCTCCGTGCCGGCGTTCTCGTCGGGGCGGAAACAACGCATCGACGTCCGGCGGCGGGCTGACGGAAACCGGGTGTCTCCGTGAGGGAGGGGCTGTTAGCGTCACGGGTATGTGGGACAGGCCTGTTGACCTCGATGAATACCGGATCCAGGACGCGTTGGCGGGTTGGGGGATCCATGCCGTGGCGATGGCGTACGTCCCCTTGGGGTTCGGCGACCACCACTGGAGCGCCACCGACACCTCCGGGCGGCGCTGGTTCCTCACCCTCGCCGACCTGGAGCACAAACCCTTCCTCGGGGCGGATGCCGACACGGTCCTCGGCAACCTGGCCCGCGCCACGGACACCGCCGCCCAGCTGCACGACGAGGGCGGGCTCGGGTTCGTGGTGGCGCCGCTGCGCTCGGCCGCCGGGGCCACCGTCGAGCGGGTCGGCCACCGCTACGCGTTGAGCGTCTTCCCCTACACCGAGGGCACCTCGGGGGACTTCGGGCAGGAACTCGAACCCGAACAGCGCATCCGGGTCCTGGACACCCTCGCCCGCCTGCACCGGCGCACCCCTCCGGACAGTATCCGTGCGGCCCGCCCGGAGCTGGCCGGGGCCGACCGGCTGGCCGAGCTCGCCGCGGACCCGGAGAAGGTCGGCGACCAGGGGCCCTTCGCCGTCCTGACAGCGGAACTCCTCCACCGTCACCGCACGGCACTCCTGGGCCGCCTCGACCAGTTCGCCCGGCACGCCTCCGAGGTCGACACGTCCCGCGCCGTCACCACCCACGGCGAACCGCACCCCGGCAACCTGCTGTGGCGCAACGGCGGCCCGCTGTTCGTGGACTGGGACACCGTGGGACTGGCCGTCCCCGAACGCGACCTCTGGCTGGTCACCGACGACCCCGACGAGCTCTCCCACTACGCCGACGCGGCCGGGCACGTCCCCGACCCCGCGCTGCTCTCCCTGTACCGGCTGCGCTGGGACCTGCAGGACGTGGTGGAGTTCGTCGACTGGTTCGCCGCGCCGCACCAGCGCGGCCCCGACACCGAACAGGCCTGGCGGGACCTCGGCACGATCCTGGTCGGGCTGGACGGCTGACCGCTCGGTTCCGCCGCCTGCCCCGCCCCGTCCGGCCGCCCGACCCCTGTGTCAGCTGTGGGTCACCACCGGAACGAACACCCGCAGCGCGGCCGGGCGCTTGCGGAACGCCACGGTAGCCGAGCCCTCCATCACCTCGCCGTCCACCGCGAGCAGGCGCGGCCTCTCCGGAATGGCCAGCGTCAACGCCTCGGCCAGCCGCTCGGTGTAGCCCCCACCGGCCAGATGCCGACCGAACAGCACGTCCGCCACCGCACGCAGCCTGGGGAACGGCGACCGGGCGCACAGCACCCGCACGTCCAACCGGCCGTCGTCCAGGCTCTCCCGCAGCCCCGGCACCCGCGCGTGGGTCCGGTACCGGCAGTTGCCCACGAACGCCCACCACACCTTGGCCGGGCGCCCGTCCACCAGCGCCGCCGTGGGCTGGACTTCGCGCAGGTCCCGCCAGATCGCCAACGCGAACGCGGGCCACTTGCCGATCCGGTCGGCCCAGCGGTCGCGCCGCTCCACCATGCGCGGATACGACCCGAACGACGCCGTGTTGAGGAAGACGTGCCCGTCCACCTCTCCCACGTCCACCCGGGCCACCTGGCGGTCGGCGAAGGCGCGCAGCGCGATCTCCACCGAGGTCAGTCCCAAGGTACGGGCGAAGTTGTTCAGGGTTCCGTCCGGCAGCACCAGCAGCGGCCGGTCGTGGGCCAGCGCGGCCGTGGCCCCGGCGTTGACGGTGCCGTCGCCGCCCGCCACCGCCAGTACCTCGCAGTCGCGGGCCGCCTTGTCCATCACCTCGGCGACGTCGTCGTCGACCGACATCGGGACGATGCGTGCTCGGGGCAGGTGCCGGGCCACCCGGGTGGTGGTGTCGGCGGTGGTCAGGGTGGGCACCGTACCGTCGCCCCCGCGCGGGTTGAGCACCACGGTCACCCCGGCCCCCTCCCGGTCCACCGCGGCCTCACCGGCGGGAACGGTGCTCGCCCCGAAGGCGAGTTCGGGCCGTGGCGGGACGAGGGCCCGGGCGAGCACGGCGGCGCTGGCGCCCACGGCCACGCCGCCGAGCACGTCACCCGGGTAGTGCACCCCGCTGTACACGCGGGAGAAGCCGACCGCGCCCGCCATCGCGGACACCAGCACTGACAGCGGGACCGGGGCGTCGGCCATGACGCCGCCCGCGTAGCCGGTCGCGGCGGCGGTGTGCCCGGACGGGAAGGAGGAGCTGAGGTAGCTGCGGTAGGGGAAACGGGCGGTGGGCACCGCCGAGCTGTCCGGCCGCGGGCGCCGGGCCAGGTACTTGACGGCGGTGGCGCCGATGTTGGCCGCCCCAGCGGCGACGATCGCGCGCAGTGCGGTGCGGCGCAGCCGGGGCCCGCCGGTGACCGCGAGGGTGGCCGATACCAGCACCCAGGGCGCCATGTTGTCGGTGGTCTGGACGAACTTGGGCGTGTACCCGTCCAGGTGGGGTGTGCCCACCCGGGTGACCCGGTCGTACACGCGTCGGTCGAACCGGTGGAGCCGCTGGAGCAGTCGCATGGAGCCAGCCTGGTGCCCCCGGGGTGTGTTGTCCATAAGCGCCCGCCGTGTAGTCGTACCCGCATACCTGCCGAGCCGCCGATCCCTCCCGGTCCCTGGTCCTGGTGCGCACCGGCTGGTAGCTTTTCGCGGGCCCCGAATCCCCCATCTCGCAGGTGAGGCAGGACCAAGACAGAGTGGCGGAGAAGACCGAACAGCGTGCTGGCAGACCCGCGGGTGCGGTGGGCCGGTGGCTCATCGTCGTGGGGCCGCGTTGGTGGTGGGCTCGCTTGCCTGGGGGTTGTTCGTCCACCAGCCCGACACTCTGCCGGAGAGCATGGGCGGCCTCTGGTGGCTGTTCTTCCTCGCCGCGGCCCTGTGGCTCTACCCGGTCTCGCGGAGCGAGGACGTGCCCCGGGCGCGGGAGCCGCGGGACTCGACGCGGGTGCGGTTCCTCCTCCTGGCGGCGCTCGCCGTCGGTCTCGCCGTGTTCACCTGGATCGACGCCCCGCGCGAGGCGTTCAGCTGGTGGGCCGACCCCGCCAGTCACCACTCGCCGTCGGTGCCGGAGGTGGCGCTGTGGCTCGGCAGATGTGGAGTGACCCTGGGTGTGTTGGTGATCCTGGTCGGGGAACGGCCCGGCCGGACCTTCCCCGCCACGGTGCCCCCGGGTTGGCGCCGCACCGCCGTGGGCACGGCCGCCGGGGTAGTCGCCGTGGTCCTGCTGACGGCGCTGGCCGTGCCGTTGACCCACTACCGCACCGCGGTGCGCACCGTCGCGTCCGCCGGGAGCGAGGCGGTCCCGGTACCGGAGGACGTGACCCGGGTGGGGTGGACCTGGGAGCCGCCCGAACACACGGACCTCCTCTCGACCGATGCCGGGGCCCGGGGGCCGGTGTTCACGGTCACTGACGGGCTGGTCGCCCTGGACGGTCGGGCGGGGGAGGAGCTGTGGGCCTACCGTCTCCCCAACGCTGGAGAGGTGGACGGCGGTGTGATCGCCGGCGGGGAGCTGGCGTATGTCCGGTACCGCAACCTGTTCGAGAGCGGGGAGGGGACGGTGCTGCTGGACACCGCCACCGGTGAGGTGGTCGAAGAGGGGGAGTGGCCCGAGGTCAGCGATCCAGAGCACGTGCTCGACGAGCCGGTGACCGCCGCCGGTGTCACCCTGCGTGCCGAGAACCCCCGCCGGGTGGACGGCGAGCAGACCGTCTTCGCCTACGAGTCGGAGAGTGCGGAGCCGGTGTGGGAGCACACGCCGGAAGGCGGTCCCGAAGAGCTCTGCTACGGGGAGGAGCCGCTGCCCTTCGGGGACACGGTGCTGCTCGGGTACCGCTGTGCCGACCCCGACCTGTGGAAGGAGGAGCAGGAGTGGGAGGACGACGAAGGGCAAGCGCCCGAGTCACTCTCCGGGCCGGTGGAGGCATCCGTGGTGGCGCTGGACGCGCGCACCGGGGACGAGCTCTGGTCCCGTGACTGGACCTGGGAGCACGACATCTCACGGAGCGATCGCGTGGGGCGCCTGGCAGGGTTGAACCTGATCGACGGCCGCCCCTGAACAGCGGTGCGGAAACGGCTCTGGGGGTGCGGACGGCCTCGGTGGTCGATCCGGCCACCGGCGACGACGTCGTGGACCTGACCGGCTACGACTGGGCCGAGCTGCACGGGTTCGACACCGGGACGGTGATCTACCGGACCGATGACTTCCCGGAGGGAAACCTCACCAACCGCCGGTGGTCGGCGGAGGACGGACGCGACGAGGCCCACGGATCCCGCCCCCTCCAGCTGGCGCGACCGCCGCGACACTGTCCTCTCAGGCCGGTACCTGGTGACGGAGTACGGCGAGGGCGACCACGGGCGGCAACTCCAGGTCGAGACACACCTCTTCGGTGCGGAGAGAGCAGAGAGGGTCATCCCGGTCGAGGACCCCCTGGACAGAGAGCTCGTCTTCTCCGAGGAGCAGGGCCCTCATGCGGTGCCCGGAGCCGTCGTGTTCCAGGTGGAGAACGTGGTGGGCTCCAGGTACCACTCCGTCCTCTACGGCCTGGTGCCCTGATCCCCGGCGGTGCGGTTCCAGTGGTACCGGCTCCGAGCGCGATACCGCTTCCGGTGCGGGTGACCGGATCCGGCCCTGGGATGACGTTTCGGTAGGGCCCCGGGAGAGGTAGATTTCCGGCGTTCCCCCTTGGAAAGGCGCCCATGTCCACCGAGAACCCCGACCCGATCCACGTCGTGGTCCTGCACTCCGAGCAACCGCTCACCGTCGACCTCGACGAGACCCACCCCGGCTGCCGGGTCACCGTCCTCACCGACGGTGTCCCCGACGCGGTCAGCGAGGGGACCGAGCCGCCGGACGTCGTGTCGATGCCGCGCTACGAGTGGGCCGACCAGCTCGCTCGCTGGGCGCGCGGTGGGGATGTCGACGTGGTGACCAGGGACGAGACTTGCCAGGACGTGTGCGCCGAACTCCGCGCCGGGCTCGGGCTGGTCCCGCGGCCCCGCGCGTCCGCCGACCACTGACACACGGGCCCCGAACGGGGCCTGATGACGGTGCGTCGGCCGCTGCTAGTTTGTCGATCGCACGGCGGGCGGCGGGGCTTCGCGCGCGGCGCCCGAACCCGGGTCGGGAGGCGGTCTTGGCGGAAAGCACGGAGACGACCGGGCGCAGCGTGCCGGTCCGTGCCCTGCTCTGGTCCACGGCCGTGACCCTGGCCGTGGTGCTCGCCGCCGGGCTGGCGGTCTCCGTCGCCTTCCCGGGCACGGTCCACCGGGTCGCCGACACGGACCCCGGTGATCCGCCGCCGTACCCCTTCGACGTCCGCGAGCCGGGCTGGGATTGGGAACCGCCGCGGGGTGCCACGGTGACCGCTGTGGGATCCGGGCCACACGGGCCGGTCATGGAGCTCAGCGACGGGTTCACGGCCCTGGACGGGACCACGGGTGAGGAGCTGTGGACCTATCGGAAGCCCCGCGCGGACGGGCTGGAGACCCGCTTGTTCGAGGGTGCGGCACTGCTCGTGCACCGTCCGGGCGACGGTCCGTCGACGGAGACGCTGCTGGACCCCGGAACCGGTGAGATCACCGCCGAGCGCCCGGCGGCCGAACAGGGTGTGCTGGCGTACACCCTCCCGACCACCCTGCACGAGTACCGGAACGGTGACGGGCGTCAGGGGTTCGAGGCGCGCGAGGCGGACTCCGGCGACCCCCGGTGGGCCTTCGTCCCCGAGGCCGACGACCTGCTCTGCGAGTACCAGCCCCACCCGTGGCCGGCGTACGCGCCGGACACCGGTGCGGGACGCGTAGTGGTGGCCCAGGCCTGTGTGGACGCCCGGGAGTACGAGGAGGGGACGCTCACGGGCTCCGCCGACGCCCCCGGACCGGGTGGCGTCGAGGACATCCTCGTCTACGGCGGTCAGCTGGACTCGATGGCCGCGGTGGTCTCCGCCATGGACCTGGACACGGGGGAGGAGCTGTGGCGCCACGAGTATCCGGTCACCGAACCCGCGGACCGGATCGAACTGGACCGGGTGAGCGGAACCCCGTCCGAGTTCGGGGCGGAGCACGCTTTCCGGCTCATGGACCACGACGGCCAGGTCCTGCTCGACCCCGGTACGGGGGAGCCGCTCGACCAGCCCGAGGAGGCGCTCGACGAGGACGGGCTGCCCAGTCCGGACGCCGAACGCGTCCTGCGCGCGGACGCCGACGGGGCAGTTCTGGCGGTGCCTGCCGAGGACCCTGAAGGGGAGTTCGCCGCCGGAGACCGGGAAGCGTTCGAGGTGCTCACCGCCGACGCCGATGGGGACGTCAGGGCCCGGGTGACGATCGACGAGGAGGGGGTGCACTCGGGCCACGTCGCGCACGCCGCCGTACTGGAGGACACGCTGCTCGTCCCCCGGGTCGTCCCTCAGTCGGGCGCGGAGGGCGGTGTGGTGTCGGTCCTTGTCGCCTCGTTGGCCGCGGGTGACCTCGGCGGCGCGTGGCTGGAGGTAGGTCCCGCCTCCTCCGGTGCGGAAGAGGGGTACCGCCTGCTCCCGGTCCCCGGGGCGGTCGTGTCCTACACCACCGACGGCGACGGCTCCGTGGTCGATATCCGCGCCCTGGTTCCCTGACTCCCGGTGCGCTGAGCCCCCGGTGCGGGGCGCTGGTGAGTACTGGTGAGTGGGGCGCTGGTGTAGCCCGGGACCCGGTGGGTGGGGGTTTGCTGGCACCGGTGGGCCGGGGTTTGTTGGTGGGTGCGGGTGGTTTCCCCGTTTCCTGCCGCTTGATGGTGGCCGTCTCCGCTACGCGCCTCAAGGTCGTCGCCATCGAGCGCTTCGCGCGTCAGTGGCGCTCCACCTTGACCCGCTTCGCTGCGACGGCGGGTCGGCGGCTATCAGGAAACGGGGAAACCCGCACTTACGTGGACCTCCTGTGCCCGCGGGAAAGCCCCTACCGGCAGAGGGAAAGGGGACCCAAGGGCAGGGGCCGACACCCCTTCTCAACAGGCGCTTAGGGAGGGCCCTGAGCAGACCGGTGCCCTGACTCTCTGGGGTCCGACCACCACCAGAACCCAAGCGGTGCCGGAGTGTCTCCCGTGGATGCTCGGATTCCGTGAAGTTTTTTTCGCCAATCACCACCAATCCACCCTGCTCCCCGCTCCGAATAACCCGTGTCACCTGCACACCGGTTTCGCGAGAGGGCGAATGAACACTCACATCCCCGGGCGTCGGCAGATCGCGGTCATCGGCAGCGGCGTCTCCGGACTGACCGCCGCACACGTCCTGCACCGCCACGACGACGTCACCCTGTTCGAGGCCGACGACCGCCTGGGCGGGCACGCACACACCCACGCGCTCAGCGGGGGCGAAGTCGGCGTGGACAGCGGTTTCATCGTCCACAACCGGCGCACCTACCCGTACCTCCTGCGGCTCTTCGACGAGCTGGGAGTGGCCACCCGCCCCACCGAGATGAGCCTTTCGGTGCACTGCGAGGGCTGCGGGCTGGAGTACGCGGGCGCGCGCGGCCTCCGGGCGCTGTGGCCCCGCCGTTCCCGGCGCAGCGCCGCCTACCTGCGGATGCTCGGCGACATACCCCGTTTCCACCGGGCGGCCCGCCGCCTGCTGCGCACCGCCGAGGCCGTGGAGGCCAAGGACACGGCGGGCGCTCGGAGCACCCCGGATACCAAGGGCACCCAGGACACGAAGGGCACCCCGGACACCAAGCGGACCGTGGTCGGCCCCACCCTCGGGACCTTCGTCGAACGGCACGGCTTCTCCCGGTACTTCACCGCGCACTTCCTGCTGCCGCTGGTCTCGGCGGTCTGGTCGTGCCCGCCCGGAACCGCCCTGGACTACCCCGCCCGCCACCTGTTCGCCTTCCTCGAGCACCACGGCATGCTCGGGATCTGGGGCTCACCGAGCTGGCGCACGGTCGAGGGCGGCTCGCACACCTACGTCGAGCGCGTGGCCAAGAACCTGCACTCCGTGCGCACAGGCACACCCGTGCGCGGCCTCGCCCGCACCGAAAACGGGGTCCTCCTGCGCACCGGCACCGAGCAGCTGGACTTCGACGGTGCCGTCGTCGCCACCCACGCCGACCAGGCCCTCGCCCTCCTCGACGCGCCCACCGCCGACGAACTCGACGTCCTCGGCTCCTTCACCTACTCCCGCAACCGCACCCTGCTGCACACCGACACCTCGGTGCTGCCCGAGGACCGCGACACCTGGGCGTCGTGGAACCACCGGCTCACCTCCTGCGAGCCCGGCGGCGACCCCGTACGGGTCAGTTACCACATGAACCGTCTCCAAGGCCTCCCCGCTGGCCGGGACTTCGTCGTGACGCTCAACGCGGACGACGGCGTGGACCCGGACCGGGTGGTGGCCGCCATGGACTACGCCCACCCCGTCTTCACCCCGGCATCGGTCGCCGCACAGAAGCACCTGCCCGCACTCGACGGACCCACCCTCGCCTTCGCCGGCGCCCACCACGGCTGGGGCTTCCACGAGGACGGATGCCGCGCCGGGGTCGAGGCCGCGGCAGCGCTGGGGAGGCAGTGGTGACCCGGAACCACCGAAAGGCCCGGACCCCGGGGGAGGGGGAGCGCGCGGGAACGGCCGCAGGGGAGGCGGAGCTCGCGGGTACCGCCACGGCGCCCGCCCTGTACGAGGCGACCGTGCACCACGCGCGCGCCGAACCCGTCCGGCACGCCTTCGCGCACCGCACCCACTACTGGCTGATCGACCTGGACCGGCCGCCCCGGTTCCCGTGGCCGCTCCGCGCCCTGGCCGGGTTCCACCCCGCCGACCACGGCACCGGCACCGCGCCCACGCTCCGCGCCGACCTGGACGCCTTCCTCCGCGACCGGGGCATCGACCTGCGCGGCGGCCGCATCCTGATGCTCGCGCACGCCCGCGTTCTCGGCTACGTGTTCAACCCGCTCACCGTCTTCTGGTGCAGCGACTCCGACGGGTCCCCGCGCGCGGTGGTCGCCGAGGTGCACAACACCTACGGGGGCCGCCACCGCTACCTGCTACACCCCGACGGCCGCGGCCGGGCCACCGCCGAGAAGGCCCTGTACGTCTCCCCGTTCAACCGGGTCGACGGCGACTACCGGCTCAGCCTGCCCGAACCCGCCGAACGGCTCGCCCTCACCGTCGCACTCCACCGGGAGGGGCGGCCGCCCTTCACCGCGTCCGTGCGCGGCCTGCGCCGCCCCGCCACCGCAGCGCAGCTACTGCGCCTCTCTCTGCGGCAGCCCTTGGCCCCGCTCGTCAACGCCGTCCGCATCCGGGCCCACGGAGTCTGGCTCTACCTGCGCGGACTCCCCGTGCAGGACCGCCCCGGCCACCACGAACCACGAGGAACGCGACCATGACCACCACCGACCCGACCCCGCCCGCCGCAGTCGACCCGCAGCGCTGGCCCGACGTGGCCCGCGTCCCGTCCGGGAGACTGCGCACCGCCGTGGCGCGCCTGCTCGCCGCCCGCGCCATCCCCGCGGTCGGCATCCGCGTGCACACCGGACCCGAGGCACCCCCGGCGGAGCCCACCGAGGCAGACGCACCGGTCCTGTGGCTGCGCGACCCCGACGCCTTCCACGCCCGCCTGGCCCACGACGGCCTCATCGGGTTCGGCGAGTCCTACATGGCGGGGGAGTGGGACGCACCCGACCCGGTCGCCACACTCACCCGGTTCGCCGAACACTACGAGGAGCTCATCCCGAAGCCCCTCCAACCGTTCCGGCACATCACCCTGCCCCGCCGTCCGGCCTCGGACCGCAACACCCGGTCCGGGTCCCGGCGCCACATCAGCCACCACTACGACCTGTCCAACGACCTCTTCGCGCTTTTCCTGGACCGCACCATGACCTACTCGTCGGCGCTGTTCGCCGACGACGACCCGCGCGACCGGGAAGGCCTCGTCCGCGCCCAGGAACGCAAGATCGACCGCCTCCTGGACTCGGCCGACGTCGCCGAAGGCACCACGCTGTTGGAAATCGGTACCGGCTGGGGAGAGCTGGCCGTCCGCGCGGCCCGGCGCGGCGCCCGCGTCACCTCCATCACCCTCTCCACCGAGCAGCGCGACCTCGCCCGTGAACGCGTGGCCGCCGCAGGGCTCTCGGACCTGGTCGACGTCGAACTGTGCGACTACCGGGACGCCACCGGCTCCTACGACGCCGTGGTCAGCTGCGAAATGGTCGAGGCGGTCGGCGAACGCTTCTGGCCCGCCTACTTCGCGGCCCTGGACCGGCTCGTCCGCCCCGGCGGGAAGGTCGCCCTGCAGAGCATCACCATGGAGCACCGGATGATGCGGGCCTCCCGCACCGCCTACACCTGGATGCACAAGTACGTGTTCCCCGGCGGGCTCATCCCCTCGGTCACCGCCGTCCGCGAACAGCTCTCCGCACGCACCGGACTGCGGATCACCGACCGCCTCGCCTTCGGCCAGGACTACGCCGAGACCCTGCGCCTGTGGCGGGACAGCTTCACCGACGCTGCCGAGAGGGTGCGGGAGCTGGGCTTCGACGACACCTTCCGCCGCATGTGGACCTTCTACCTGGCCTACTGCGAAGCCGGTTTCCGGTCCGGAATCATCGACGTCGAACAGATCACCATGGAGCGTGCCGCATGACCGTCCAGACCTTCCGCCCGCGCGGCGCCGCCCACTTCATCGGACCCCTGGTCGCGGCCTTCCTCAACGGGGTGCTGCCCGTGCGGCTGCGCGCCTGGGACGGCAGCGAGACCGGACCGGAGGACGCCCCGCGCGTGACGGTCCGCGACCGCGACGCCCTCCGCCACGTGCTGGCCCGACCCGGTGAACTGGGCCTGTCCCGCGCCTACGTCACCGGCGGCATCGAGGTGGAGGGCGACCTCACCGACGCCCTGCGGTACGTGTGGGCCTCCGTCAACGCCTACGGCACCTCGGCCCCCGGGCCCCGGACCCTGGCCGGGATCGCCCACGCCGCCCTGGTCCTGGGCGTGGCCGGACCGCCGCCGCCCCCGCCCGTGACCGAGGCCCGCATGGGCGGACGCCGCCACTCCAAGGAACGCGACGCCGCCGCGATCTCCCACCACTACGACGCGGGCAACGACCTCTACGAGCTCCTCCTCGACGAGACCATGGCCTACTCCTGCGCCTACTGGGACGCCGACGACCCCGGGCAGAGCCTGGCCGACGCCCAGCGCGCCAAACTCGACCTCATCTGCGACAAGCTCCGGCTCACCAAGGGTGACCGGCTGCTCGACGTCGGCTGCGGTTGGGGCTCGCTCACCCTGCACGCCGCCGGACGGTACGGCGCCCGGGTCGCCGCCGTCACCCTCTCCGAGCGCCAACGCGACCACGTGCGCGAGCGCGCCGGACAAGAGGGCCTCGAACACCTCGTGGACGTGCGCCTGCTGCACTACCGCGACATCGCACCCGACACCTTCGGGCCGGGCGGCTTCGACGCCGCGGCCACCGTCGAGATGGGCGAGCACGTGGGACGGCACGCCTACGCCCCCTTCACCCGCCAACTCCACGACCTGCTGCGGCCCGGCGGGTCCGTGCTGGTCCAGCAGATGTCCCGCCGCGGCGCCCACCCCGGCGGCGGCCCGTTCATCGAGCGCTACGTCGCCCCGGACATGCACATGCGCCCGCTCGGCGAGACCGTCGGCCTGCTGGAGGACGCCGGACTGGAGGTGCGCGGCGTCCAGGCCCTGCGCGAGCACTACGTGCGCACCGCCCGGTCGTGGTCGGACGTGCTGGAGCGCCGCTTCGACGAGATGGTGCGGATCGCGGGCCCACAGGCGGCCCGGGTGTGGCGCCTCTACCTGGCCGGGGGAGCGCTCGCCTTCGAAGAGGGCCGCATGGGCGTGGACCAGATCATCGCCCGGCGACCCGTGGAGGCGGACCCGCGCCCTTGGGACACGGTCGAGCCCGCCGCGGACACGGCCCGAAGTTCTGGGGGTGCCCGATGACCGTCACCGCCGCCTTCCTGCTCAACCTCGGACTCACCGCCGCCACCGTGCTGGCGCTCATGCTCGTCACCTTCGCCCTCGGGGTGCGCCTGGGCCGCCACAGCGTCGTGGACGTCGCCTGGGGCCTCGGCTTCGTCGTCGCCGCCGCGACCACCGCGGCCACCGCCACGGCCACCGGCTACGGCGACCCCTGGCGGAACTGGCTGCTCTGCGCCCTGATCGCCGTGTGGGGCCTGCGTCTGGCCGGGCACATCGGCCTGCGCAGCCGCGGCAAGGGCGAGGACCCCCGCTACGAGAAGTTCCTCGCCGACGCACCCGGCAACCCGCACCTGCACGCCCTGCGCATGGTCTACCTGCTCCAGGGGGCGTTGGTCTGGCTGATCTCGATGCCCGTCCAGGTCGCCGCCTACACCGGCGGAGCCCTCGGTTGGGTGGCGTTCCTCGGCGTCCTGCTGTGGCTGGTCGGCTTCGCCTTCGAGACCGTCGGCGACGCCCAGCTCGCCCGGTTCAAGGCCGACCCCGCCAACAAGGGCAGGATCATGGACCGGGGCCTGTGGTCCTGGACCCGGCACCCGAACTACTTCGGCGACGCCTGCGTATGGTGGGGCCTGTTCCTGGTGGCGGCAGGCTCCTGGTGGGTGCTGCTCACCCTGCCCGCACCCCTGGTGATGACCTACCTGCTCACCAAGGGGTCCGGCCAGCGCCTGCTGGACGAACACATGTCGAAGCGCCCCGGCTGGCAGGAGTACGCGGCCAGGACCAGCGGGTTCTTCCCGCTGCCCCCGAAACGGGACGCCCCGAGCCCATAGCCAGCGAGGAGCCCTGAGTGCTGATCCGCCGTTACGAGCCGCGGGACGCGGCCGCCACCCTCGACGTGTTCCTCGGCGCCGTCACCGAGACCGCCAGCGCGGACTACGCGCCGGAGCAGATCGCGGCCTGGGCCGGAACGGAAAGGCCAGACCTCGACCGGTGGAACTCGGCCCGGCAGAAGCTGGAGACGTTCGTGGCCGAGATCGACGGCGCCGTCGCCGGCTTCGCCGACGTGTCCGAGACCGGTTACGTCGACATGGTGTTCGTGAGTCCGCGGGCCGGTCGGCGCGGCGTGGCCACGGCCCTGCTCGACCAGGTGCGCGAGAGGGCCCTGTCCCGGGGCAACAGCGAACTCAGCACACACGCCAGCATCACCGCGAAGCCGTTCTTCGCCCGGCACGGTTTCGCGGTGGTCGAGGAGCGGCACCCGGTCGTCAGGGGCGTGGAGATGACCAACTACCGGATGGTGCTGGGCCTGGACGGCACCGGGCGGGAGATCCGGTAGGCCCCGCACCCCGGGCGGTACCGACTGTGCAGCGGTACCGCCCGGGGCGGGATCAGAGTTGCCGGGGACGGGAGCAGACCGCCGGAGTCAGACCGACGGGATCTGGCCGCCGTCGACCCTGACGGTCGACCCCGTGACGTAGGCGGCCTGCTGGCTGGCCAGGAACGCGGCCACCGCACCGTACTCGTCCGGGTCGCCGTAGCGGCCGGCCGGGATGGAACCGCGGCCCAGCCTCTGGACCTCCTCCAACGGCAGGCCCTCCCGCTCGGCGCGGGCCCGGTCCAGCGAGTCCACCCGCGGGGTCGCGATCCGGCCCGGCACGATCACGTTGGACGTCACGCCGTCGGCCGCGATTTCGGATGCGATCGTCTTGGACCAGGAGTGCAGTGACGCGCGCAGCGTGTTCGACACACCCAGGTTGGGGATGGGCGCGATCGGCCCCGCCGAGGTGCTCGTCACGATCCGTCCCCAGCCGCGCTCGCGCATCCCGCCGACCACCGCGTCGGTCAGCTGGATCACCGGCAGCACCATCGACGCGTACATGTCCTCCCACAGCCCCGGCTCCTGACCCAGTGCCGGGGTGGGCGGCGGGCCGCCGGTGTTGTTGACCAGGATGTCCACCGGGCCGAGCTCGTCGGCGACCCGCGCCACGACCTCGCCCGCGCGGCCGTGGTCGGCCAGGTCCCAGGCGATGCCGGTGGCGTCCACGCCGTGCTCGCGGCAGGCCGCGACGGTCGCGTCGAGGCGTTCCTCGTTGCGGCCGGTCACCGCCACGCGAACGCCCTCCGCGGCCAGGGCGACGGCCATCGCCCGGCCCAGCCCGGAACTGGCGGCGGTCACGAGCGCGACCTTGCCAGCGATTCCCAGATCCATGTCACTCCTCAGGCTTCCTACCAGTGTTCACGGCATCCTGGCAGGTCCGATGAGACCTGGGCCACCCGGGGTGGCCCGGTTTCGGGTTCCCTGCACGGGGATGCCGCGCCCCTCGCCCGGGGTATCAGGCGTGTTCGCCGTGCCGTCGGCTGTGCCGGGCCACGCGCACCCGGGTCCCGCAGCCCTTCGAGCACCACTCCCGCCGGGGGTGGGTGCGCAGGTAGAAGAGCACGCAGCCGGGCGCCTGGCAGGCGCGCAACAGTTCCAGGTCCGGTCCGGTGAGCAGGTCCACGGCTGCGCGAGCCACCCTGGCCAGGACCGCGGCCGGGGTGTCGGGGGCGTCGGTGCCCAGGCGGGCGGAGCCGTACCCGGTCGGCGGGAGCTCGGCCGTGTCGCGGTGGGCTCGGGCGGCGGCGTTGACCGCGGCCACGTCCCCGGGTGCGGCGGGCACCCCCGAGGCGCCGGCGGCGACCAGGCGGCGCAGCGGTTCGCGCAGCTCCACGAAGGCGGTGCGGGCGGCCCGGCCCGCACCGTCGTCGGCAACCGTATCGGCGCCGAGAGGGCCCAGGGCCTTGGCGTGCGCGGCGATCCAGTCGGCCAGGTCGGCGGGGGTGGAGAGGGCGTCGACCAGCTGGCCGCGGAGCCCGCCCCGGATGAACACGGTGTTCACCAGGTCCAGCGCCGGGTGCTCGTCGACGACCGGCATGTCCTGCACGTTCCCTGAGACACTCATCACCTAACGGTACCGAAGCTTGTGACTCGTTAGGTCGCCTGCGACACTCGCTTGTAGCACCAGATAACGCTTGGGATTTTATTGAAGCGTTAGTTGGCCAGGAGCGCCCCTCCCGACCTGATGAGGAATATGAGCACGGAGACCCCCGCCGCACCGCCCACCCCCACGTCCCGGATCCGCTCCCTCCTCGCCGGGCACGCCCCGGCCCCCGCGGCCCCGCGCGTGGTCGGTATCGCCACGGCGACCAGCGTGGCCGCCCTGCTCGTGCTGGCCGCCGGGATGGTGGCGCTCGATGTGCCGCTGCTCATCCCGCCGCTCGCCGCGAGCATGGCGCTGGTCGCGGGCGCCCCGCACCTGCCCCTGGCCCAACCCCGCAGCGTGGTGGGCGGCCAGCTGCTGTCCGCGCTCACCGGCTTCGCCGTGCTGCTCGTCGCAGCGCCCGGCCCCTGGGCCGCCGCCGTCGCCGGCGGGCTGGCCATGGGGGCGATGGCCCTGGCCCGGGTGCCGCACTCACCGGCCGCGGCCACCGCCCTCATCGTCGCCCTGGAGGCACCCCCGTTCTGGTCCTTCCTCGGGCTGCTCGCCGTCGCGGCAGTGGTGCTGGTGCTGGTCGGCCTGGTCGGCAACCGCGCCTCCGGCCGCAGCTATCCCGTCTACTGGTGGTGACCGGGCAAGTGGAGCTCAGGCTCGCCCGAAGGCCGGGTCGACTGGGCCTTGTAGCGTGCCGTCATCGACGGTGATGGCACGGGCCGGGCACCCGCGGGCGGCCCTCTCGACCGCCGTACGCTGGCCGAGGTCGGGGGAAGGGTCGTGCACCAGTTCCTCGTCCTCGTCGAAGTCGAAGACGGCGGGTGCGGCGAAGAGGCAATGGCCGTGGCTCTCACACAGCGCCAAGTCGACGGCGACCTTCATGGGAGGACTCCCCTCAGTGCGGCCGGAGTGACCGGCGGGTTGAACTTCGAGTAGTGGGGTTCGCCCTCGGAGAGCAGGCCCTCAGAGGGCACCGAGACCACGCGGTCGACGGAGAACTCGACTGACCGGTCACCGGGCTCCTTCCCCCACAGCACGCGGGCAGTGCCGGTGAGCTGGAGCAGGCCGCCGCTCTCCCAATCAGGCACCAGGAGGCCGGCCCGCGGGTTCAGCCACAGATTGCCCAGGGTGGTGAACATGGCGTTGCCGACATAGTCGGGCCAGCTCAGCAGCGTGGGGGAGTGCGCTCGCAGGAACCCCGGGTTGCCGCCCCGGTGATTGGCGTCAGCGTGACCTGCGGCGTCGGTGGTGGCGACGAAGAAGGTGTCGGAGCGGTTGACCAGGTCCGCTTGGGCGTCGGTGAGCCGGTCGCCGTCGATGGCGGGCTGGTTCCCGGGCGGGGCCGGGGACGGCGTCCGTTTCTGGATGTACTTGGGGCAGTTGGCGAAGACCTGCGTGGTTCTGAGGCGCAGGCCGCCCTCACCCGCCTCAGTGTGCGGTCTGGTCGTGCCGTTGATCCGCATGCGCCGCCGGGTCCCCGGTTCGATCGCCAGCGCCCCGATCCGTGTGGGGCCCCGGCCGAGCACGTCGGCCAGTGGGTTGCCGGGTCGCGGTAGCGAGGCGATGTCGAGCGTGCGTCCGTCGCGGGCGCGCAGGAAACCGGACGGCCCTGTGAGCAGGGAGCACCATACATCGCCTCGGGCGTCGGCCGCCCCCATGACGATCCACCGTTGGGTGCCGAGGAAGTCCGCCGCGATGTCGGGGATCTCCTCACGGATGGCCCTCTCGGCCTTTGCGGCCTGGTCGGTGAGGGTGGCTCTGTGCTGGACGGCGATTTCTCCTGGGTGGTAGTTGGCCATGCCGTTCTCCCTTCCGGGAACGGGCGCGGCACCCGCGCGGGCACCGCGCTGACTCAGGCTGAAAGCAGCGGACTCTAGAAGAAGCCGCAGGTGGGGGCTGCGGCGACCGGGGCCTTTGCTTCCTCGGTCCCGTGGGGCGCGTAGATCTCCAAGCGGATGCCGTCGGGGTCGTGGAAGAAGACACCGCCGGAGGCCGCGCCCTCGCCGTGTGGGACCACGCCGTCGTAGGCGAAGTCCACGGCGATCTCCAGCAGTTCGGCCTCGGCCTGGCGGACCTCCTCGACCGTCTCCACCTGGAAGGACAGGTGGTGGAGCCCGGCAGTGTCCTTGCGGAAGCCCTCGCTGCTCTGCCGCCAGAGGGTCAGGATCAGCTGTCCGTCGTGGCCGAGGAAGGCGTACTCGCGCCCTTCCTCCTCGCTCTTGCCCAGGACGTCGAATCCGAAGACGCGCACGTAGAAGTCGAGTGAGCTCTGGACGTCGGTGACGTTCAGGCCCACATGTCCGGTCTGCAGCTTGGTCGGCGCCATGGCGCGCACCTCTCTGGGTCGGGGGAATCGCCCCTGTGTGTAACCTTCAAAAAGTAATTTAAGGGTTATAGTGACGGTGGTCAACCACTGAAATTGGTTTCAAAGGTTAGCCTGCGGTCTTGATAGGATCCCGCAAGCCCCTGCACGCAGGCCGGGGAGAGTGACGTCGAGAGGGGAACCGATGCCGGAGGAGGCACTTCGACGGCGCCCGCTCCTGGACGAGCCGCTCTCCGTCGACCTGGTCAACACCCGGTGGATCGAGGGCGAAGCCCACTACGATCTGCTCGACTCCCTCGACGGCTTGGTCCAGTGGTTCGACGAGAGCGGCCTCGCCTCCCGGTTCCAAGCCGGGCCCGATGCCCTCGACCACCTCGTGGGCGTCAGGGACGCCCTCGCACGCTTGGTGGACGATCCCCGGGAGCGCGCGGCCACCGCCGACCTCAACGCGGCCCTGGTGCACGGCAGGATCGTCCGCCACCTCGACGAAGGCGATCCAGCCAGCACCGTCGAGTTCGACACCCCGGCCTGGGGGCCCGCCTGGACCGCCGCCGCAGACTTCCTGGACCTGCGCGAACGCCCCGACCGCATCCGCGGCTGTGCCAACCCCCCCTGCGTCCTGTACTTCTTCGACACATCGAAGAACGGCACCCGGCGCTGGTGCTCCATGTCGGGCTGCGGCAACCGCGCGAAGGCCGCCCGGCACCACGCCCGCGAACGGGCTGGCCGGACGGCCTGAGAGCAGAGCTTGACGCGATCACCCCGCGTCCGGGGTCCTCAGCGCTCGTTGGGGACCACGACCGCCCGGCCGTTGACCCCGCCCGCCTCCAGCTTCCGGTACGCCTCCAAGGCGTCGTCCATGGCGAAACGCTCGATCTCCGGGCGGATCTGCCCCGCCTTGTACATGTCCACCACCTCCCACAGCTCCGGCACCGAACCCCAGTAGGTGTTGGTCACGTACGACTCGTACGGGTTGGTGAAGAACGAGAACTCGTGGGTGCCGCCCGCGATACCGACGATGCTCACCCGACCTCCCTGGGCCGCGCTGGACGCCGCCGTCGACACGGTCGGTCCCACACCCACGAAGTCGAAGGCCGCGTCCACGCCCCGGCCGCCGGTGAGCTCCCGGATTCGCTCCGCCTGCTGCTCCCCGGCATCCACCGTGACGGCGCCGTTGGCCTCCGCGCGGGCGCGGGCCTCCTCCTTGACGTCGGTGGCGATCACCGTCGCCCCGCTCAGTGCCCGCAGGATCTGCACCCCGATCTGCCCGAGCCCGCCCAGGCCGATCACCAGCGCGTACCGGCCGCCGCTGTTCAGGTGGGGCAGCGCCTGCTTGACCGCGTGGTAGGGGGTCAGCCCGGCATCTGCCAAGGGCGCGGCGGCCACCGGGTCGGCGTCGTCCAACGGGATGAGGTGGCGCGCGGGCACGGTCATGTACTCGGCCATGCCCCCGTCGCGGCCCAGTCCCACCGCCAGGTAGGGCATGGTCGCGGCGTTCTCGCAGTAGGTCTCGAGTCCTTCGGCGCACTCGCGGCAGTGCTGGCAGCCGATCGGCCCGTACACCATGTAGGCGGCGCCGATCCGGACGCGGTCGCTCACCCCGGGGCCGAGCGCCTCGACCCAGCCGGCGTTCTCGTGCCCCAGGACGAACGGCGGTTTCTGCGCCCCCGGCTGCCCCTCCTCGAACACCCGGTAGACGCTGATGTCGGAGTGGCAGGCGCCCGCCCCCGCGACCCGGAGCAGGACCTCCCCGGGGCCCGGCTCGGGCTTGGCGACGTCGGTGAGTGAAGGGAACTCCCCGTAGTTCTCGAACACGACTGCGCGCATGTGCGGTCTCCCTCGCGTGCGGCACGGCGCCCGGTCGAGGCGCCGAGGGTGGGACACGAACCGTGTCCCGCTGAACACGCGAAGTTAACACCCGCCGGTCGCGCCTGTCGCCCAAGAGGTGTGCAGGGATCCGTCCGGACCGGTTGACCCGTTTTCCCTCGTCCGCGCGATGATTTCCCGGCCCGGCCGAGGTCGGTACGGGGTGAGCGCGGCACACCCGCCGCGCCAACCGACGACGGAGGACGCCATGTTCGACACCACCAGGGCCTTCGGATCCTTCGCGGTCCCCGACACCGAGGCCGCCCGGGCCTTCTACACAGAAACCGTCGGCCTGGACGTCAAGGACGTGCCGGGCATGGAGGAGCACGGTCTGCTGGAGATCGACCTCGGCAACGACCGGGGCATCCTCGTCTACCCCAAGCCCGACCACGAGCCCGCCGTGTTCACCGTCCTCAACATCACCGTCGACGACATCGACGCCGCGGTGGACGGGCTCGTCGCCCGAGGGGTCACCATGCTCCGCTACGAGGGCTTCACCCACGACGAGAAGGGGGTCGTGCGCGACGGGAAGCCCCACGTCGCCTGGTTCACCGACCCCGCTGGCAACGGCATCGCCCTCATTCAGGAGTGAGCCCGAGCCACGGGGAAAGCTGCCGGAGTGGGGCCGCGGGGGCATCGGCGAAACCGGGCCGGGGCGCCCGCCGGGACCGGGCGGGGACCCAGAGATCAGTCCGCGGGTGCGTACCGGTCGATCCCGGCGAGCTCCTCCTCGGAGAAGTCCAGGTTCCCGACGGCCGCCACACTGTTCTCCAGCTGGGCCACGCTGCTCGCCCCCACCACGGCGGAGGTCACCCGGCCGCCGCGCAGCACCCAGGCCAGGGCCATCTGCGCCAGGGTCTGGCCGCGCTTCCCGGCGATCGCGTTCAGTTCGCGCACCCGCTCCAGCACGGTGCCGGTGATCCCCTCCGCGCTCAGGAACGGGCTCGCACCGGCCGCGCGGGAGCCCTCGGGGACACCGTGCAGGTACCGGTCGGTCAGCAGCCCCTGCGCCAGCGGCGAGTAGGCGATCGAACCCGCACCCACCTCGTCGAGGACGTCCAGCAGCCCCTCCTCCACCCACCGGTTGAACATCGAGTACGAGGGCTGGTGGATGAGCATCGGCGTGCCGAGCTCACGCAGGATCCGGGCCGCCTCCAGGGTCTGCTCCGGCGCGTAGTTGGACACACCCGCGTACAGCGCCTTGCCCTGCCGCACCGCCGTGTCCAGAGCGCCCATGGTCTCCTCCAAGGGCGTGTCCGGGTCGGGCCGGTGCGAGTAGAAGATGTCCACGTAGTCCAGGCCCATGCGGCCCAGGCTCTGGTCCAGACTGCCCAGCAGGCCCTTGCGTGAGCCCCACTCGCCGTACGGCCCCGGCCACATCAGGTGCCCCGCCTTGGTGGAGACGACGAACTCGTCCCGGTACCGCCGCAGGTCGGAGGCGACCACCCGGCCGAAGTTCTCCTCCGCTGCCCCAGGCGGGGGGCCGTAGTTGTTGGCCAGGTCGAAGTGGACCACACCCAGGTCGAAGGCGCGCAGCAGGATGTCGCGCTGCACGTCCAGCCCTCGGTCTCCGCCGAAGTTGTGCCACAGCCCCAAGGACAGAGCGGGCAGGCGCAGACCGCTGCGGCCGCAACGGCGGTAGGGCATGGTGTCGTAGCGCGTCGGTGCGGCGACGTAGGTCATGGCTGGTCCCTCGTGGCTGGTGGGAAGCGGCGGGCAGGAAACGGTCACTCGGCGACATTCTGACACGTGTGACCCGTGTTCCCCCGCCGTCGCTTCGGCCGTTCGAAAGTACGCCCACAGGCAGGCGGCCACCGGAGCCCACCACCTGACCAGAAGGGAGCTACCCGACGGGGGACTGACACCCGAAGGCCGCGTGTGCGAGGCTCGGGGTATGAGCATCGAGCCCTCGCGTACGGCGGTCCTGGGGCTGCACTGGGTCGTCAACGTCATCAAACCCGAAGGCTTCTTCGGCGACATGCTCAGCGGTCCCGTGGCCGCCAGCGGCGTGGTGGGCCGGGCCGCGCGGTTCCACCGGGCCGCACAGGAGGCGGGGGTGCCGATCGTCTACACCCGCTTCACCGTCCCCGAGGACGAAGGCGCCCTGGTCCGCAACACCGGGCTCATCGCGGCTGTGGCCGAGGCCCAGGACGCGTTCCGCCCCGACGCTCCGGGAACGGAGATCATTCCGGAGATGCCTGCCCGCACAGGCGCCGACCGGGTGGTGGACAACCAGAAGGTCTCCGGAATCGCCGGAAACGACCTGGCGCAGTGGTTGGACCGGAACGGCATCGACACCCTCCTGCTGACCGGGGTGGCCACCAACCTGACCGTCGAACAGACCGCACGCCAAGCCACCGACCTCGGCTACTTCGTTTACGCGGTCAAGGACTGCGTGACCGCGGCCGACGAGGCGGCACACCAGGCGTCGCTGGCGAACCTGGAAATCGGCACCATGGGCACACTCACCGCTGACCAGGCACTGGAGGCCCTCCGCGCCTGACCGGTCGGCCAGCGGCGTCTCCCACGCCCGCGGTGGCGAAGTGTGCATGCGCCCTCCGCCCGTTCGCACCCCGGAGGAAACCGGTGCCCGCCCGATGAGTTCTGCTCTCCCCGATGGTCCGTACACGTGACCGAAACGGACCGGGAGAGAAGGAACGACCCGCATGGACACCACGAAACCGGACCCCGCGCGGCCCACCCCCGGCGCCCCCGCACGAGCGACCGGGCGGGAATGGCTCGGGCTCGGCGTGCTCGCCCTGCCCACGCTGCTGCTGTCCTTGGACATGAGCGTGCTCTACCTGGCGCTGCCGCACCTGGCCGCCGACCTCCAGCCCACCGGCGCCCAGACCCTCTGGATCATGGACGTGTACGGCTTCATGATCGCCGGGTTCCTCATCACCATGGGCACCCTCGGAGACCGGATCGGCCGCCGCAGGCTCCTGATGGTCGGCGCCACCGCGTTCGGGCTGGCGTCCGTGGCCGCGGCCTTCTCCACCAGCGCCGAGATGCTCATCGCCACCCGGACCCTCATGGGCGTCGCCGGGGCCACCCTCATGCCCTCCACCCTGGCGCTGATCAGCAACATGTTCCGCCAGCCCGCCCAGCGCGCAGTCGCGATCTCCGTGTGGACCAGCTGCTTCATGGGCGGTACCGCCATCGGCCCCGTGGTGGGCGGCGTACTCCTCCAGTGGTTCTGGTGGGGTTCGGTGTTCCTCCTCGGCGTCCCGGTGATGCTGCTGCTCCTGGTGTGCGCGCCCCTGCTCCTGCCGGAGTACCGCGACCCGGACGCGGGCCGCCTGGACCTGTTCAGCGTCGCGCTGTCGCTGGCCGCGATCCTGCCCGTGGTCTACGGGCTCAAGACCGCAGCCGAAGGCGGGTCGGGTGCGGCGGCGCTCGGTACGGTGCTGTTCGGTGCGGCCATGGGCGCGTGGTTCGTACGCAGGCAGTTGAGCCTGCCCGATCCCCTCTTGGACCTGCGCCTGTTCCGCGAACGCTCCTTCGGCGCGGCCCTGGCGACCATGATGGCCGGGGCGGTCGCCATGGGCGGCATGTTCCTCCTGCTCAGCCAGTACCTGCAGCTGGTCGCGGGCAACTCCCCGCTGGTCGCCGGTCTGTGGCTGGTGCCCCCGGCGCTGGCGATGATCGTCAGCACCATGTGCGGGGCGCCCCTGGCCCAGCGGATCGGCCGGGCCAACGTGATCGGCGGCGGGATGTTCGTGAGCGCCGCCGGATTCGCGCTCCTGGTGTTCGTGCCCGCCGACGGTGGAACGGTGCCGGTGGTGCTGGGCCTGCTCCTCACCTCCGTGGGGCTGGGCCCGGGCGCGGCCCTGATCGCCGACATCGTCGTCGGTTCCGCCCCCAAGGAGAAGGCCGGTTCGGCCGCGTCCATGTCCGAGACCAGCGGTGAGTTCGGCATCGCGATCGGGGTGGCCCTGCTCGGCAGCCTCGCCGCCGCCGTCTACCGGAACCTGGTCGACGTGCCCGAGGGGGCCGCGGACGGCGCCGCTGGCCAGACCCTGGCCGGGGCGGTCACCGCCGCGGAGGAGCTGCCACCGGCCCAGGCCGCGGGGCTGCTGGAGTCGGCCCGCGAGGCCTTCACCGTCGGGCTCAACGTCACCGCCGGGTTCGGCACCGCCGGGATGGTGGTCTTCGGCGGGCTCGCGCTGGTCCTGCTGCGCGGCGCGCGGGAGGCCGGGTTGGAGGCCCCAGGGGATGCCCCGGGCGGGACCCCGGAGGAGGCCGCGGGCGGGGCCCCCTTGGACGAGCGGCCGGAGCGCGATGAGTTCCCCGGTCCGGCCGGGTCAGTACGGGCGAAGGACCACGGCACCGACCCCACCGGGAGGACACGATGAAGCGCCCCGTACTCGACAGCATGCTGCTCGCCAGCACCGACCCCGACCGCCTGCGCGACTGGTACGCCGCCGTACTCGACCCCGCCGGGAACGACACCATGGACAACTACCGCGTCCTCCGGTTCGGCACCTTCTACCTGATGATCGACCGGCGCGACGACGTCGGTCCCAAGGCCGCTGACCCCACCCGCTACATCCTCAACTTCGACGTGGGCGACGCCCGCGCCGTGGCCGCCCGCATGGACGAGGCCGGCACCGCGTGGGTGGCACCGCTGGAGGACCGCGACGGAAGCTTCTTCGCCACGGCCCAGGACCCCGACGGCAACTACGTCCAGATCATCCAGTTGAGCGAGGAGCACCTCGCCGCCATGGAGAGCGGCGGGACCGCCGCCTCCTGACAAGTGCTTGGGCGGGTCGCCGGACACCGAATTCCAGGGACCGTTGCGGCCCGCCCGGGCGAAGTGTTGGCAAAGGTTCAGCCCGATCAGTGGGTTCTGTCGTAGGGGAGGCGTACCGTGACGCTCGTGACGGAACACGTGGCGGAGACGACCGACCAGGACTTCGAACGGCTCGTGGCCCCCTACCGCAGGGAGCTGTACGCGCACTGCTACCGCATGCTCGGTTCGGCGCACGACGCCGAGGACCTGGTCCAGGAGACCTACCTGCGCGCCTGGAAGGGCTACGACCGCTTCGAGGGCCGCTCCAGCCTGCGCACCTGGCTCCACCGGATCGCCACCACAGCCTGCCTCACCGCCCTGGAGAAGCGCGGCCGCCGCCCCCTGCCCACCGGGCTGGGCGGCCCCACCGACGCGCCCGAAGGCGCACTCGCCGACCGTCCCGAACTGCCCTGGCTCGAACCGATGCCGGACGCCCTCGGGGGTGTGGGGGAGAGCGCCAACGACCCCGGGACGGTGGTGACCACCCGCGAGAGCGTGCGGCTCGCGCTGGTCGCCTCCCTCCAGTACCTCCAGCCGCGCCAGCGCGCCGTGCTGATCCTGCGCGACGTGCTCCGCTTCAGCGCCGCCGAGGTCGCCCAGACCCTGGGCACCTCGGTCCCGGCCGTGAACAGCCTGTTGCAACGCGCCCGCGCCCAGATCGACCGGGTCACCCCGGACGAGGAGACCGTCCCCGAACCGCGCTCCGACCAGCGCGAGACCCTCACCCGCTACGTCTCCGCCTTCGAGAACTACGACATCTCCGCGCTCACCGAGCTCTTCACCGCCGAGGCGTCCTTCGAGATGCCGCCGTTCGCCACCTGGGTGCGCGGCGCCGGGCACATCGCCCGGCTCATCGCCTCGCACTGCCCGGCCGAGGGCCCGGGCGACCTGGCCATGGAGCCGGCCTCCGCCAACGGCCAGCCCGCCTTCGGCATGTACCTGCGCGCGGAGGACGGTATGCACCGGGCCTTCGGTATCCACGTGCTGGAGATGTCCCCCGAGGGTGTCAGCCACTGCACGGTCTTCTTCGACACCACCCTGTTCCCGCTGTTCGGCCTCCCCGACGCCCTGAACCGCACACCGAAGCGGTAATTCAGCGCTCCGCGTCCCGGACTTATTCCGCCTCGGCGCAAGAGAACGGCCGTCCTTGACACCTCCGGGATCCCCGGCCGTACGTTGATGCCCACGTGCCCGTATCAGGGGTGGACCGGCTGCCGCCGGACCCCGGCGGGCCCGGACGGTGCGAACGGGGACGGGGAAGCGGGGGGACCGGCAGATGGGGAACCAGCTCATCGGAGGGCGAGGCGGGGCCGAAGGCAGCGGGTCCGGTGGCGGCAGCGGCACGGCCGAAACCGGGTCGGCCCTCGGGCCGGAGCCGGTCGGCCCCTCGGATCCGCGCTACCGGTACCTGACCACCCGCGCCGGCGGCAACCGGCGCTTTACGGGCAGGCCGGACCGGATCCACCCGGTGCGTTCCACCGACGACGTGGTCGCGGCGGTGCAGCGGGCCGTGGACGAGGACGCGCGGCTGGTGGTCCGCAGCGGCGGCCACTGCTTCGAAGGGTTCGTCGACGACCCGGACGTCCGGGTCGTCATCGACACGGCCCTGATGAACGACGTCTCCTTCGATCCGGCGATGGGGGCCTTCTCGGTGGAGGCCGGCGCCAGGCTCGGCGACGTGTACCGGGCCCTGTACATCGGCTGGGGTGTGGTCGTCCCGGCAGGAGAGAGCCCCGAGGTCGGCGCGGGCGGCCACATCCTGGGCGGGGGCTACGGGTTCCTGTGCCGCCTGCACGGGCTGGCCTCCGACCACCTGCACGCGGTCGAGGTCGTCGTGGTGGACGCCTCCGGCCGCGCACGTCCCGTCATCGCGACGCGGGCGGCCGACGACCCGAACCGCGACCTGTGGTGGGCGCACACCGGCGGTGGCGGCGGCAACTTCGGCATCGTCACCCGCTACTGGTTGCGCTCACCCGAGGCCACCGGCGCGGACCCGGCCCGGCTGCTCCCGGCAGCACCCCAGGCGGTGGACTCCTTCACCGTGACCTGGGACTGGTCCGAGCTCGACCAGCCGTCGTTCGCGCGGCTCGTGCGCAACTTCGGGGACTGGTGCGAGCGCCACAGTGGCGCCGACTCCCCCTATGCCGCGCTCTTCGCCACGCTCTACCTGCACGCGCGCTCGTTCGGGTCGGTCCAGATCGACGGCCAGTACCTGTCCCCGGAGGCCGGCGACGAACACCTGGTGCGCAGGTTCATCGACGACATCGGCGCCGGTGTCGCCGCCGCGCCCGCGGTCGAGACGGAGCGGCTGACCTGGCTGGGGTTCGCGCTCAGGAGCCAGGACGGCGGGATCGGGCGCCTCAAGATCAAGGACGCCTTCCTCCGCCGCGGGTTCGACGACCGTCAGACCGCCGCGGTGTACCGCCACCTCACCGACGACGCGCCCGACGCGTACTTCAGCACGGTCGCCCTGGACACCTACGGCGGTCGGGTCAACACGGTGGCGGAGGACGCGACGGCCTCCGCCCAGCGGGACTCGCCACTGCGGGTGTGGACCATCGTCGCCTGGGGAGAGCCCGAGGACGACCAACGGCACCTGAACTGGGCGAGGTCGCTGTTCCAGGAGGTGTTCGCCGGGACCGGCGGTGTGCCCGCACCCGGTACCGGCGCGGACGGGACGTTCGTCAACCACCCCGACACCGACTACGCCGACCCCCGCTGGAACACCTCCGGGGTGCCGTGGCACGACCTGTACTACAAGGACAACTACCCGGCGCTGCGACGGGTCAAGGCCCGCTGGGACCCCCGGAACGTGTTCCGACACGCCCTGTCGATCGAGCCCGCCGACACCGGAACTCCGACGTAGAAAGCCGGCGTAGAAGCCTGGTGTGGCCGTGTCTACCGGTCACCCTGATCGCTGGTGACCTCCCGGTCGGGGGCGGCGGGTTGATCGGGGTCGGCAGGGCCCAAGCGCGCGGACACCGCGTCCAGCCACTCCCGGTCCCAGGACAGGCGGCCCGAGCGCAGGTCGTCCACGAGGCCGTCCACCCAGCGCAGCTCGGTTTCGGTGACCGCGCGCTGGTAGTCCTCCTCCACCGTGAACAGCCGGGGCAGCCCCATCTCCGCGGCCCGTTCGGCGTCGGTTTCGGCCTGCCGCAGCCGGTCCCGCAACTCCTGTGCCCGGGCTTCCAGGTACTCGGCCGCCCGTTCCGGGGTGAGGTGCGGTAGCGCGCCCAGCGCCACGGGGAATTCGGGGAACTCGCGGGCGGGTGTGGTGAACATGTCCCGGAGCCATCCGTCCAGGGTGCCGTGCCCGTCCTCGGTGATCCGGTAGACGGTCCGCTCGGGTCGCCCCGGTGCGCGCACCCGGTCGGCGACCTCGATGAGTTCGGTGCGGAGCAGCCGCTCCAGGGTCTGGTAGACGCTGTTGCGCTGCGCGATGTTGACGATCCGGTCCTTGTGCCGGGCCTTGATCAGTTGCTGCATCCGGTAGGCGTGCATCGGTTCCTCCGCCAGTAGCAGGAGGAGTTGCACCGCCAGGGGGGAGCGCCGCTGCGTCCGATGTGCCACCCGTTCGCCTCCACTCGTTCCTTGCCTAGGGCCGTTCCCCGGGGGTTGTCAGGATAGCCATTCTATGTATAGTCATAATATGACTATAGGCGAGAACGGAGAGGGGCCAGCGATGAAGGCACTCATCATCGGGGGCGGTATCGGCGGACCGGTCACCGCGGCGGCGCTGCGCCGGGCCGGGATCGAGGCGGTCGTCTACGAGGCCCACGCCGGCCCCGGGGACGACATCGGCGCGTTCCTGACCCTGGCCCCCAACGGCCTGGCCGCCCTGCGCACCGTCGGGATGCTCGGAGCGGCACGGGACGCGGCGGCCTTCCCCACCACCCGCATCGAGTTCGTCAACGGGACCGGACGGCGCCTCGGCGCCCTGCCCGACGGCTCCGACGAGGGGCCCGCCGAACTGCGCACCGTCACCGTCAACCGCGGCGCCCTGCAACGGGCCTTGGCCGAAACCGCCCAGGACCAGGGCATCCGGATCGAGTACGGCAAGCGCTTCACCGGCTATACCGAGACCGCCACCGGCGTGGTCGCCGAGTTCGCCGACGGCACCACGGCCGAGGGCGACGTGCTCCTCGGCGCGGACGGCATCCATTCGCTCGTGCGGCGCACCATGGACCCCGACGCCCCGGGGCCTTCCTACACGGGGCTCCTGGGGATCGGCGGGTACGTCCGGGCCGAAGGGATCGCGCCCACCCCGGAGGCGACCACGCGGATGGTCTTCGGCAAGCGGGCGTTCTTCGGGTACCAGACCGCGCCGTCGGGAGAGGTGTTCTGGTTCGCCAACCTCGGGCACACCGAACTGACCCGTGAAGAGATCGCCGCCCGAGGCGACGAGGCATGGAAGGAACACGCTTTGGCGCTGTTCGCGGACGACCTCCCGGACGTCACCACCGTCCTGAAGGCCGCCGGACCCGAACGCTTCCGGCCCATGGGCACCTACGACCTGGCGTCCCTGCCCCGCTGGAGCCGGGGCCGGGTGGCACTGCTGGGCGACGCCGCGCACGCCGTGTCCAACTCCAGCGGGCAGGGCGCCTCCCTGGCAGCGGAGGACGCCCTGGTTCTGGCCGCTTCTCTGCGGGACCTGCCCACGGTCGAGGAGGCCTTCGCCGCCTACGAACAGGGGCGCCGCGACCGGGTGGAGCGCGTGGCCGCCGAGGGCCGCAGGCGCGGCAACCAGAAGGCGGGGTCGGCGCACCCGGCGGCACTGTTCCTGCGCGACCTCGTGTTGCGGGCGGTGTTCGCGATGATCGCCCGATTCGGCAGCCAAGCGTGGATGAACGACTACCGCGTCGACTTCGACCGGCGCGTCACGGCCCCGTCCGCCGCGACGGCTTCGAGGTGAGGTGTTGTGGCCGGGAGGCTCAGCCTTCGGCGAGCACGCGGCGCAGGGCTGCGGTGAAGGCCTCGGGTGCGGCCTCGTATCCCAGGTGGTCCCCGGGGAAGGCGACCGGATCGATCCCCAGGTCCCGGGCCAGGGCCGAACCCATGGCGTGGATGTCCTGGCCGGCTGACCCTTCACCCAGGGCAACGGCCACCCGGGTCCCGTTCCGCCGCAGGGCGGCCGTGTCCGGGCGGTACAGCGAGAGCGGCAGCAGGCCGTGGGCGAGGAAGTACGCGAAGTTCCCGCCGACCCGCTCGAACGTCGCGGCGTCCTCCTCGCTCATCTCCGGGGGAGCGTCGTCCTCAGCCGGGTCGGACCCGCGCCCGGGCCCGTCGGAGCTCGGGGAGCCCTCGTCGGGGCCGTCCATGCCGGCGACACCGAAGAAGAGGGCCATTCCGCCTCCACGCCCTCCCGCAGGCAGGTCTCGTGGACCCCCCGGTCGCGGGCGAGGGCCTCGGACGGGTCGTCGAGGAGCATCACGCACGAGGGCTCGTGGGCCACGACGGTGCGCACCAGTTCGGGGCTCCGGGCGGCCAGCGCGAGCGCGATCTGGGCGCCGCCGCTGGTGCCGAAGACGTGCGCGGGGCCGCCGCCGAGAGCGCGGATGAAGCGTGCGGCGTCGTCGGCGTGCACGTCGAGCCGCTGGTCCCCTTGGTTCTCAGGGGCCTGGTCCTCGGCGGCCGGATTCTCGTGGGCCGGGTTCTCGGGGGCGGTGTCCAGGACGCTGCGCGAGTTGCCCCGGGGGTCGTAGGCCACGGTGGTGTACCGGTCGGCCAGGCGTCGGCCCAGGTCGGCCAGCACCCCGGCGTCCTGCGGCCCGCCGGGGACCAGGAGCAGGAGCGGGCCCGAACCCCGGACCTCGTGGTGGATGCGGGCGCCGGGCACTCGCAGGGAGCGTTCGTCGGCTGTGCGTGCTGCCATGGCGGTTACCCCAACCTCTCGCTGAGGACCATGCGGTTGCCCTCGCTGTCACGGAACTCAGCCACGGTGACCCCCGGCATGTAGGAGGCCTCCTCGGGTTCGGTGACGATCTCCACGCCCTTGGCGCGCAGGGACTCGACGGTGCCCCGGACGTCGTCCTCGACCAGCACCAGCACGGGGCCGGGGGAGGGCTTCTCGTCCGCTCGGGGAACGAAGTGCAGCGCGGTGTCGGCGCCCTCGAACCCGAGCTCGATCCACCGCCATCCGTCGTCGCCCATGGGTGCGTCGGCGACCACGCGGCAGCCGAGCTTCTCGGTGTAGAAGGTCTTCGCCCGGTCCTGGTCGGACACGGGGAGTTCGGCGAACTGAAGGTGCATGACCGCCTCCGGAAACCTCATGGAATCAAACTGGACCGTCCAGTACTCCCAGGCTAAAAAACTAGACGGTACAGTACCCAAGAGTCAACCAAGAACGAGGAGCACATGGTGAACCAACCGGTGGAGAGCCGGTCCGAACGCAAGAGGCGGGCGATCCTGGAGGCTGCTGAGGACGTCTTCCTCCGGGACAGCTACCTGGGCACCAGCATGGACGAGATCGCCGCGCGCTCCGGGGTGTCCAAACAGACCGTGTACAAGCACTTCGGCAGCAAGGAGAACCTGTTCGTCGAGATCGTCACGCACATGACGACCGGGGCCGGCGACCTCGTCCACGTACACCCCGCGCCCGCCGCCGGCGAGGACATCGCCGCCTACCTCACCGACTACGCCCACCGCCAGCTCACCGTGGTGCTCACCTCGCGTCTGATGCGGGTGCGGCGCCTGGTTATCGGCGAGGTGCCCCGCTTCCCCGAACTCGCCCAGGCCCTCTACCACCACGGCCCCGGGCGGGCCATCGACAACCTCACCCGGATCTTCGAAGAGCTCTCCTCCTCAGGGCGCCTCGCGGTGTCCGACCCCCGCCACGCGGCCTCCCGATTCAACTGGCTGGTGATGTCCGAACCCGTCAACCGGGCCATGCTCCTCGGAGACCAGGCCATCCCCGCTCCCGAGGAGCTCCGCGCCAACGCCGCGGAGAGCGTCCGGATCTTCCTGTCCGCCTATGGAGACCGCCGGGAGTAGGCGGGTAGGCAAGGCTGCGGGGCGGCCGGTTCGGCGGTGGCGCTCAGTGGTCCTGGGCGGCGAGCTCCACACCGGCCTCCTCGACCGCGGCGCGGACCTCGGCGACCTCCAACGCCCGCTCGCTGGTCACGGTCACCAGACCCCGTTCCACGTCCACGGCGACCGCGGTGACACCGGTGACGCCCTCCAGTTCCTCGGTCACGAAGCTCTCGCAGTGCTCGCAGGCCATGCCGGCCACGGTGTAGGTCTGCTCAGTCACGCCGGCACCTCCGCGCTCTCTTTGCCGTTGTCCCTTGCCCCCGCGGGGTTCTTCTCCATGCGGGTGAGCTGGTGGGCCTCGCGCAGACGGCCGTCGGGGGCGAACCTCCCGAAGTAGTGCACGTCGATCGAGAACGAGCGCCCGCTTCGCACCACGTGCATGGTGTAGCGGGCGGCGAGCAGGTCGCCGTCGGCGGTGGCCTCGTGCACCTCCAGCCGGGACCTGGGCTTCTTCTTTCGTACGGGGCGCAGGTGCGCGATGAGCTTGGCCCGGTCCATCCGGTGCCCGTCGGCGTACTGCACCATGTCCGATGTGTGGAACCGGTCGACGATCGTGCCGAGCTCCTCCTCGGTGTCGGTGACCGCGCGCTCGAACCCGCCGAAGAAGTCGACGATGAACTGCCCGGGATCGGTCCCGTTGTACGGGCTCATAGTGCCTCCTACCTCCTGGCCCCTCAAGGCGCATGCGAACGCTTAACTCTGACAAGCTGTAAGATATGTGCTCCGCTCAACTTTGACAAGGTGTAAGAGATGTCGCCAATCTCGACCCCGAACCGCCGAGCCGACGCACGGCGAAGCCGGTCCGCGATCCTCGACGCCGCGATCCGCCTGCTCAACGACCGGCCCGACGCCAAGATGGACGCCGTCGCGGCCGAGGCCGGGGTGACCAGGCAGACCGTCTACGCCCACTTCCCCTCCCGGGCCAAGCTCCTGTCGGCGGCCCTCGACCGCGTCACCGAGGAGGCCGTGGCCGCGATGGACGCCGCCGACCTCGACTCCGGGCCCGCCGCCGACGCGCTGCTGCGGCTGGTCGACGCTGCCGCGAGGACCGCCGGACGGTACCCGAACCTGATGCACTGGGCCGGAACGAAGGCCGACGGGGCCGCGGGGCCGGGGGGAGGGGAGTCATCGGCCGAGGGGGCGCGGGCCGACACCGTTCGGCACGGGCCGACCGCCGACCGGCTCAGGCGGGTGATCGGGCGCGGTCAGCGCAGCGGGGAGTTCGATGACGGGATGCCGGTCGACTGGCTGGTCGCGGCCGTCATCGCGATCGGTCACGCCACGGTGGTCGAGAGCGGGGAAGGAGCGCTGTCCGAGGAAGAGGTCCACCGGGCGCGGCGCACCACACTCCTTCGGGCTCTGGGCCACAACGGAGCCGTGTGACCAGGGGATCGATCGGGGAATTGCCCCGGTTCGCCCCGAGCACTGGTGCCAAGGGCTCCCGAACGCGGCTACCGTGCTCTTGGGCCATGATTCCCCCCGCCAGTCGCTGGCCCTCATCCTGACCATTTCTCCCGTCCGCGGACCATCCGCGGGCTGCCAGATGGGACACGCGTGAACAGCACCGACGACCGCTCGCCCCGGGACCTGCGCCTGATCGTGACCGGAGGGGGAACGGGCGGCCACACCTACCCCGCGCTGACCGCAGTCAACGCACTGCGAGCCCGGTTGGAGTCGACCGGCAACACCTTGGAGGTGCTGTGGGTGGGTGCGGAGAGCAGCCTTGAAGAGCGGGTCGCCACCGCCAACGACATCGACTTCGCCGACGTGGCAACCGGAAAGATCCGCCGGTCCAAGAACCCGATCAAGCTCGTATCCCCGGCCAACGTCAAGGACATGGCCAACGTCCCCCGCGGCGTCATGCAGGCCCGCAGGCTCGTCTCCGACTTCACTCCGGACGTGGTCCTGGCCACCGGCGGCTACGTCGCCGTGCCCGTCGGCCTCGCCGCCCGGATGTGCCGACGCCCGCTCGTGGTCCACGAGCAGACGGTCCGCCTCGGCCTGGCCAACAAGGTCCTCGCCCGCGCCGGTGCCCAGATCGCCGTGTCCGCGGAGTCCTCCGTGGAACTGCTGCCGGAGTCCGCCCAGGACGACGCCGTGGTGACCGGAAACCCGGTCCGCCCGGAGGTCCTCACCGGACAGCCCCACCTGGCCGCCAAGGGCCTGGGCTTCGACGGGCACGACCCGAAGCTGCCCACCGTCTACATCACAGGCGGCGCCCAGGGTTCGGCGCAGATCAACGACAACGTCGCGGGGATTCTGCCCTGGCTCCTCGCCAGGGCCAACGTCGTCCACCAGTGCGGTTCGGCCAACCTCGAAGGGCTGCGGGAGAGTGCCCGGAACCTGCCGCCGGGGTTGGCCGAGCGCTACCACCTCACCGCCTTCGTCGGCCCCGAGCTCCCCGACGTGCTGGCCCTCGCCGACGTCGTGATCTCCCGCAGCGGCGCCGGAACCATCGCCGAACTCACCGCCCTCGGCAAGGCCGCGGTGTTCATCCCCCTGGCGTCCTCCGCGGGCAACGAGCAGGCACACAACGCCCGCCACCTGCAGGAATCCGGTGCGGCCGTCGCACTCCTGGACGAGGTCACCCCGCAGAACCTGCAAGCGGCGGTCGAGCCCCTGCTGGACGACCCCGCCAAGCGCGAGTCCATCGCCGACCAGGCCCGCTCCCACGGCAGGCCGGACGCGGCCGAGCGCCTGGTCGATGTCCTGCTGGACGCGGCCGGGAATTAACCGGAAAGGCCATTCCCGATCCACCCGGGGGTGGCCTTTTCCGCAGGTCAGCCAATAGGGTAGGCCGGTGAAGGGCATAAGGAATCGCCCGCATAGGGGGTTGCCGGTGTCCGACTTCTGAGAAGTCGGAAAAATCCATCCCTTGCCACCGGTAATTACCCAGGTAGAGAAGTTGCTCCCCGCGCCCGCGGGGACTGCCCCGACCCCGGCGCCCTGCCCCTGCGCGGTGCGGTCCAGATGCCCCGAGTCCGCGGGCCTTATTCCGGTGGGATGATGGGGTGCCATCCCTGTTGTGCCGCTCGACGTATCTCAGGACCCCTGGCACCGCCTCCGTCTCGGGTGAGCTGTCAACCCTGGCTGGAGAAATGGGTCGGGCCCGCGCACAAGGCCAGGCGAAGGGTGGCGAGCCGGTTCAATGACACATTCTGTTCCGCCGCCTCGATCGCCAGTTGTCTGTGCAGCTCCGGTGGGACCCGGACCTGAAACTTGCCCGAGTAGTCCCGCTCCGCGATAGGCGCGGGTGGCTGCTCGTCCGATGCCAGCATGTCGTCGACGGTGTCCGCGGCGAGCTCCCTGATTCCGGTGAACGCATCGGTGCTCACCGGGGCAACCCAGGAGAGGGGAGGGAACTCCGCGACCGTCCCCACATAGGCCTCGTCCTCGGCTGACCACCGGACCCGGTAGGCGTAGTGTTCCGATCGGTTCACCGCTCCTCCTTCAGCTGCGCGATCGCGGCGAGCACCTGTCGCACCTGGTAGGCCTTGGCCTGCCCGTGGTCATTCTGAATGTTGACCCGCGGGTCTCCCGGCCAAGGAATCCGGTAGACCCGATGAGAGGTTCCCCGTCTGCGCGGCTCCCCGAAGTAGTCATCACACACCTTCACCAGGTCCGCGAACCTGACGGAGATCGGTTGGCGCCGCATCCTTGCGGTTCAGTGCCAGTCGGCCCTGCGGCGGGGATCGCGGTGGCCGCCCGGGGCGCCTTCTCTGGCGATGACGATCTCTCGATGGTCCACACCGAGATAGCTACCCGCAGCGGCAAACTTGAGGGGAAGCCGTAGGTCGCGCTACACCGCACAATCTTCACGCACGCATGCGGAGATGCCCTCTCCCCAGTGAGTTCTTCCGCGTTGCTGAAGGATTTCCTCCGACAGCCCAGCTGAGAATTGCAGGAATCCACCGATGCACCCGTCGATCGAGCGCTACTGCAGTGCCTTCCGTTCCTCCTCGTCCTCCACCGCAGCGGACGACTGTGTCGAAGTGGCAGACGGAGCTGCCGGAGCTGCGATGCGGGGCACCAGGCACCGCGAGTTGAGCACGTTAACCTACCCGAATGCCGAGTGGCAAGTCTTCCTATGGGGTTAATATAGCGTCTTTTGCCTAGTTGTTCTTTTTCAGTGTTTTTTGGGGAAATGGTGTTTATGTCTGGAGTTCAAGGAGTTGGAGAAACGAGCGCTTGTCGCTGGTGAGCTTCCAGCTCAAGGAGCCTGCTCCCTGCGCACGCGGGGATGGTCCCCTCGTGCTGCTCGCGTTCCTGGGCTGCTGCTTCCTGAACCACGGTACGGGCGCCCGACCGCCTGAGGTGACCGTTTCAATGGCCGCCTGCTGTGGGACTGATGCCTTTCCTGCTCCCGGGCTGGACTGGTAGATCCCCGCGGCTGCGGCCCGCGCCCGGTCCCGATGAGTCCTCTCGTACGCACTTCCCGAAGCGCATGGGGGTGAAGAGGGCTCCGCGTGACCTGGCTCCGTCCGTTACTCGTGGCGCCGACGACTGATCCACCATGCAGTCTGGCGTCGCCCGGCCCTCCCACCGCTCGGGCAAGGAGGGTGAGGCTTTGGCCGCGTTCTCGCCCGTCGTGGGAGAGCCCATTCGCTTCGGTCAACGCAAGCGATCTCGACACGAAGCCAGAGCCTCCACCACAGCCAGCACAGAACAGGGCCCGGGTTATGCCCCACTCACGGCATGCCATCCGTGGCTACCGGGTTCGCGCGGTCATCCGAGGGGCTCGTACAGGTCCTGGGACGGGCGGGATCCACGGTTGGTGTGTCAGGCAGTGGCCACGGAGGTCAGCTCCGATACCACTTCCTCGTCTACCTTGATGGAGTGGGATTCGCGCGAGCGAGCGTAGGAGTCGTATTCACGCTGTCCCGGTAGCCGCACATCAGCGGTGTCGCCATCCGCGAGCAACCGCCGCTGGAAATCGCTGATCCTCTCATCGAGGTCCGGTGTGAACCGTCGGACCGCATCCAGGTTCACGCCGATGACGAAGTGCCCGAGGTCGGACTCGGCACCCGGGTCCGCACTCCAGCTGCGCACCGTGTCCGAATACGCCGATCCGCTCAGCACACCTGCGAAGAAGTCGACGGCGACAGAGAGACCGAAACCCTTGTGTCCGCCCATCGGCTGCAACAGGCCCTTGAGCGCCTCGGCCGGGTCGGAGGTCGGCTGGCCCTTCACGTCTGTCGCCCAGCTCTCCGGGAGAGGGCGGTTCTCCAGTTGCGCCTGCCTGATCTTCGCCCGGGCCACCTGGCTCAACGCCATATCGACGAAGATCGGTCGGCCACCGCTCCCTGCGGGTAGCCCCCAACCGAACGGTGAGTTGCCGATGACCGGAGTGGTGCCACCCCAAGCTGCCATCGTGGAACTGGCATTCGAAGCGACATAGCTCGCGATGCCCGCCTCCGCGAGAAGGATGGAGTACGGCATCGCCGGACCGAAGTGGTTGGAGTGGCGTACGAACGCCATCGCGATCCCCGACTCCGCGGCCGCGTCCCGCACGTGGCGGGTGGCCACCATTGTCGCCGCTGGCCCGAGGCCGTTGCGGGCATCGACGAGCGAGACGGAACCGGTGGAGCCGACGACCTCCGGGTTCACCGGGTCCATCCCGCCCAACTCGATCCTTCTGACATATTCGAGGGCTCTGACAGCGCCGTGGGTCTTGAGGCCGAGCGCCTCGGCGGTGGTGAGAACCCATGCGGTGTCGTCAGCGGCCGGCGACGGAACCCCGTTCCTCTGGAAATAGATCGAGATTGTCTCTACCAGTTCGCTGAATGTGTACGACAACTTGGTTCCTTTTTGGTTCGGGAGTGCAGAAACGGAGGGTTCGGAAGATTTTGTCGTGGCGTTAGAGGAACCACCCTCGCGGGAGCATGAGCTGCCCGTATTCGACCAGTGCCCAGAGCGCCGCCACGATTCCAGTCATGTACAGGAGGGTAGAAAGAATCCTCGTCCTCGCAACCGCCAGTAGGAAAGCGAGTGCGAAGATGCCGGTGCCCACGTACATCCCGAAGAGGAAGACGAGCCACACGTAGCCCAGCATCCATAGAAATGACACGGCCACGGTGCGCAGTTCCTCGCGAAACACGCCTTCAATCCTTCCCATTCCGCCTGCGGATCGCACAAGTCCCATGTCCTTGTAAATGGCAACGGCACAGATTAGAATGCCGATGCTTCCCACCACGAGGGGGAACAGGCGGCCGACATCGGAGAAGCCAAGGGAGAAAGCGACCGCCGCGATAAAGAAGAGCAACGCCGTGACGCTGACGATCAGGTGGACGAAAGGGGGCACCTTCATGACCGTGGTCTCCGGCGTCTCGGTTTGGTCCCCGCCGTCAGCGGCCAAGACTTTGCTCCGGCGAACGTGTTTGATAATCGAATAAGCCGTGGTGCCAACTAGAAGTAGCACGACGGTAACGACGAAGGGCCGGGAAAGCCACTCCGACGGTTCGAAGATGGAGACCGTGATGAAGTAATAGCGTTCGAGTGGGATCGCCAGTACGTACGAGATCAGGAACGGGGCGCGGGGGACGTCAGTGATCTTGCACAGCCAACCGATCAGTCCTAGCAGGAGCATCGTGTAGAAGACGTTGAGGTTGATGGGCTCCTGGAAGCCGCTCATGAAGAGCACCGGAATGAGGGCGGCGGCGAGCACGGGGAAGCGCACGAAGCTCAGTTTGGCCAGCGGACGGGACATGAAGAACGCCAGGACCGCCCCCAGGACACTGGCGATGGCGAACGACCAGACGATGAAGTAGACGACGTCGAGTTGCTGGGTGATGAGATCCGGCCCCGGCTGGATGCCGAAGATGAGCAGGACACCAAGCAACAGCGCGAACGGAGCCGCACCAGGGACTCCGAACAACAGGGTCGGAATCAGGGAGCCGGACTCGATGCCATTGCTCGCGGCCGAAGGGGCGATAACCCCGCGCGGGTCGCCGTTGCCGAACTGAGTGTTCTTCTTTCTGGCAGCCATTGCCTTGGCCTGCCCGTACGCCAGCCAGGCTCCGGCTGTGCCGCCCAGCCCGGGAATGATTCCGGCTCCTACACCCACCAGTGACCCGCGCAGTACCTCGCCCCTGTGCGTGACCACGTCGCGTGCTCCCCTGGCCCAGCCCGATCCGAGCGACATGGATTTGTCGGCGATCGCGGAGCGCTTCGCGACCAGGTGGATGATCTCGGCGACGCCAAAGATGCCCAGGGCGGCAGCGACCAAGCCGACCCCGTCCATCAGGTACTCCGACCCGAACGCGTAGCGGTACTCAGCCGAGACCGGAGAGGGCCCGACGAGGCCGAGTACCAGGCCGAATACTGCGAGCATCAGGCCTTTGACCAGGTTTCCCTGCGACAGCACGGCGGTGAGATAGATGCCGAGGACGATTAGCACGAAGATCTCCGGGGAGCCGAACGCGCTCACAAGCGGACGTGCCACGGGAATGACGAGGGTGAGTGCGACGATTCCGATGAGGCCACCGATCGTCGAGGCGATGAAGCTTATCGAGAGAGCGCGGCTCGCCTGACCCCTCTGCGCCATTTTGTGTCCGTCGAGGAGGAACACGGACGCGGCCGCCGAGCCGGGGATGCCCAGGACCACGGAAGTGATGACGTCGGAGGTGTGCACGACCGCCACCGCTCCGATGATCATCGCGATGGCCTGGTTCGGTTCGAGGACGAAAACGAACGGAATGAGAACTGCGACCGCGCCAGTCCCGCCAAGGCCTGGAATGACACCGACGATCAGGCCCACTATGGTGCCTGCTGCCAGGTAAAGGAGCATGGTGGGATCGGCGAAGCTTGACAGCGCAGTCAGGGCTGAGTCGAGCATGAGGGGGTATCTCCGTTCAGTCGAGCACTGCGCCGTGCTCTTCGATGAGGAAGGTCCGGGCGAATTCGAGACTTTTCCTGTCGACGGAGAGCGAATCCCGGATTCTCTCCTGGTTCTCCTTGCCTGCGACAAGCTGATAGCCGCCGAGGGCGCTTCTAGATTGTTCGAGGAACTCCTCGTCGGCATTGAGGGAGTCGACGGCCGTCGCGTAGGCGTCGATCACCTGTTCACTCGTGCCAGGGTTCGACCAGAACCCGCGCTGGTAGAAGAAGCCTGCGCTCACGAACGAGTGGTAGGCGTCGTAGGCGGGTCCGCCGGGGTCATCGCCGTGGATGTCCCGGTAGACCTCTTCGAGGGTCGGAACGTCCGGGACGGCGGGATCACGGCCGATCTCGCCGTCCTGGAGCATGCCCACTGTGAAGAGGGGGAACGCCTCCTCCTCTTCCACGAGCGGAACGATCTGTCCCAGGTACGTCGACGCTGACTGGAAGTCCACGTCGATCTCCCCGCGTTCCCTCGCCAGGCGCACCTCACCGCTGCCTTCGAACCCGAAGACGCTGGTGACTGTGCCACCGAGCACCTCGAGGGCGAGGATCGGAACCAGGTCGAGACCGGAGGCTGAGATCCCCCCGAAAGTGGCGTCACGGCCCCGCTCGAGGAGATCCTCCACGGTGCGGATCCCGCTGGCCCTGTTCGAGCACAGGGCCGAACCCATGCCGTTGAGCGCGAGTGGTACCAGCTGAGAGAAGTCGTAACGGACGTTCTCGCGTTCCAGGATGCCATTGAAATATGTGGTACCGGAGGAGACGAGGATCTGATTGCCGTCATTCACGCCGTTGTCGACGTACGCGTTGGTTCCTGTCACCGATTCACCGCCCGGGACATTCTCGATCTGGAAGCGGTCCACTCCGTCGAGTGCACCTGCGATGTGAGGGGATATGAAGCGTGCCCAGTTGTCGGCTCCTCCACCGCTCGCGTAGGGGACGATCACATCGACAATCCCCCTGCCGGTCGGGGCGAAGTGAGCCTGTGGGGGCGCGCAGGCCGGTAGAGCCAGAACAGCTCCCCCCATAGCGCCGCCCATTAAAAGACTTCTTCTGGAAATATCTCTCACTATTGCACCTTGTTCCGCTCATCTGATGGCGATGGAAGGCTTTCCGAGGACTGACGATCGAACGACGATCAACACGCGAAGGGCGAGCCGACCCGCACAGCATCGAGGGTCATGCGTTTACGTCATGTTCTTGTATTGTTTACAAGTGGGCGCAGTCTAGCCCAGTAGTGAGGGGTCCGACAATGTACAGTTTCTTCACTGGTCTGTAGAGGTTCTTAAGTCGGTTCTCGCTGGTCAGTGGCTCGGATGATATACTGGCTGATCATGGTCAACCTGCACAGGCTTTCCATTCTTTTGCGCGTAATAGATCTGGAGTCCGTGACCCAGGCCGCCGAAGAGCTTCAATACACGCCATCGGCAGTTTCGCAGCAATTGAAGAAGCTTGAAAAAGAAATTGGTCAACCACTTCTGCGCAGGCACAGTCGCGGAGTGGTTCCCACCGATGCTGGCCGCGTTCTGGCAACGCATGCGCGCAAAGTGTTCACGCAGTTGGACGCCGCTCAGGTGGACCTGACGGAAGTCGCCGAAGGGCGCAACGGGACGCTCGTGATCGGATCGTTTCCCACCCTCGCTGCTTCGTTCCTGCCCAGAGTCATAGAGACATTCACGCACGAGCGCCCGGAAGTGCACCTGAAAGTCAGAAGCGCACGCTTCGAAGGGCTGATCGAGGACCTCCAACGGGGAAAGACCCACATGGCCCTCATCTGGGACTACCCGTGGGAGCCGGTCAGCGCCGACGTAGTGCAGACCGAGGAACTCTACGAGGAGGAGTCGGTGGTCATCGTTGCCAAGGACCATCCCTTCGCCGGCCGGGGCGAAGTTCCGCTCGAGGAGTTCCGGGACGAGCCGTGGATAGTGCGTGCCGGAAACCACCCCGCCATGGGCGTCCTGGAGAGGGCCGCGACGAGTGCACGGTTCCGCCCGTCCGTCGCGATGTATGTCAACGACTACCAAGAGGCGCAGGCGATGGTCAGCGTGGGCATGGGTGTGCTGATGGTGCCGCGTAGTGCGTTGGCGCTCAAACATCCGGACGTCCGCGTCATCTCGCTCGGTGCGGACGCTCCGATCAGGCGAGTACTGCTCGCACGCCGCGAGGAGCACGAGTGCTCTCCTGCCGAACGAACCTTCATCTCGGTGCTCAAGGAACTGATCGTCACGGAGGGGACAGACGCCGGATCACCCGGTTGAAGTCTGCTCAGTAAGGGTGGTCCTCCGCCAGGATGGTGGTGTCTCCGGGTGGACGCGGGTCCCGCGGTGGGCGCTGGTAGGTTTCCAGGTCAGGTACCTGACCCCCGCGCCCGCGGGGGTGGTCCCGCCGAGACCGGGGTGTCTTGCTTTGTCGGCCTTTGCGCCCCCGTTGTGCGGACGGCCCCCAGACTGGAGTGGGGGTGAGGCTGTGGCCGATCCCGTGTGGACCGGAACACTCAGCTTCGGACTGGTCAGCGTGGGCGTGCGCATGTTCTCCGCCCGTGAGAGGCACGGCCCGCGCATGCAGCAGTTCGTCCGTGACACCAATGCCCGTGTCCGATACCGGCGGGTGAACGAAGACACCGAGGAACCCGTCGACCAGTCCGACGTCGTCCGGGGCGCCAAGTACGGCCCCGACCGGGACGAGTACGTGGTCCTGGAACCGGATGAGCTCGAGAGCATCCAGCCCAGCCGGTCCAAGACCATGGAGGTCAGCGGGTTCGTCGACGGCTCGGAAGTCGACCCGCTGTGGTTTGCGGCCACCTACTACCCCGGCCCGGACAAGTCCTCGGCGAAGCCGTACCGGCTCCTGCTCACGGCCTTGCGGGACTCGGGTCGGGCGGGCCTGGGCCGCATGGTCTTGCGCGCCCGGGAACACCTCGTCCTCGTCACTCCGTAGCGCGGTGTGCTGACCGCTTCCACCCTGTACTGGTCGGACGAGGTCCGTGAAACCGAGCACGTGCTCCGTCCTCCGACAGGCGGCGTGGACGATGGAGAGCTGAAACTCGCCACCCAGCTGATCGAGGCGATGGCCGCGGAGTGGGAGCCCGAGGCCTGCACGGATACCTGCGAGGAGCGGTTGGAGGAGCTCATCGAGGCCAAGGCCGAGGGGCGAAAGTTCAGCTACGAAGAAGAGGAACCCGCAGAGAAGGACAAGGTCGTCGCCCTGGACGACGCGCTGCGCAAGTCCCTCCAGGAACGCCGCCAGGGACGTGCGGGCAGGAAGCGCCGGAGCCAGGAGGGTGGCGGCAGGAAGGGCGGACAGGCGCCGAAACCGCGCCAGTCCGACGATCCGCCCACGAAGACGGAGCTGATGCGGCAGGCCAAGGAGCTGGGAGTGCCCGGCCGGTCGAAGATGACCAGGGGCCAGTTGGCCGACGCCGTCTCCCGCGCGGGGTAGGTGGTCAACCCGCCTCCGTGTCCAGGCCTGTCGGCACCTTCTCCGGTGTCGGGTCGGGGCGGGCGCGGACATAGGGGACCAGGTGCCGCCACCGGCCCGACGCCTGGGCGGTGTCCGGGGCCAACTCCACCACGACAGTGGGCTCCACCCGCGTGTAGGCCTGGCGGTCCTGCCCCCAACCGGGGGCGAGGGTGCTGGGCCACGGGTGGTCGCCGCCTGCTTCGCGCAGTAGCGCACCGAGCTTCTCGGACTGCCCAGGGGACAGGTCCTTGGTGCGCCCCACCACCCGCAGGTCTCCCGTGTCGGGGCCGAACCGGCCCGGGATCAGGGCCTGTGGGCTGCGTGCCTGACCGACACAACCGCCCGCGACCAGCCTCGGCCGTGACGCGGTGCTTGAACTTGCGCAAGTCCCGGCGCCCGGGCCGGTAGGAGCGGCGGGTGTCCTTGACCATGACGCCCTCGACACCGACCACGGGCATCTCCGTCCACCACTGCAGGGCGACTTCGGGGTTGCCGGTCTGCCATCCCAGGGTGAGCGGCTACGGCTGGACCACCCGGGCCATGAGGTGCTCCAGCTCCCGGCGGCGGTGGGACAGGGCCCGGTGCGCTATATCCCGGTCACCGACCCTGAGCAGGTCGAAGACCACGTAGTGGCAGGGCTCGGACCGAGCGAGTGCTCGAACGCGGGAAGGGGCGGCTGAGTTGCGGCGCAGAAGAGCGCCGAAGCCGAGACGGCCCTCTTCCGACCAGCGGATGATCCCTCCGTCAACCGGCACGCCGTCGGGGAGCTGCTCCCCGAGACCCGAAGCGATCGCCGGCCAGCGCTTGTGCAGCGGCCTCCGGGCCTTGGAGTGCATCAGTACCGGACCGTCCCGCGCGGTGCACCGGAACCCGTCCCACTTGGGTTCGTACACCATGCCCCGCCGGTGGGCAGGTGCTCAACGGCGCTGGCCAGCATGGGTACGACCGGGTCCACACCACGTGGGCTACCCGTACCCCGGCTATCAAGAGCCCGGGTTCAGGTCATGGCGGAGGGCCCTGCCGGGGGTCGTCCGTGCCGCCTCCCTCGGAGGACGGGTCCTCACGTTCCGGCTCCGGCTGCCCCTCCCCGGGTGGACCGTCACTCTGAGCGCCCTGCCCGGGGCTGATCGGCCCCGGAGTCGGATGCCATCCGGTCGGATACTTGCGGCCGTCCGGCTCTTCTTCCCAGTACTCCGGTGAGCGGACGGCGTCCTGTTTCCTGATCGTCTCCCGGCGGATGATCCACAGCACGATGAAGATCACGACGACCGGGACGGCGATGGCCCCCAGCGACCCGATCAACCAGCCGAGTGTCGGCCACTCCATGGTTCGCTCCCTTCACGAGTCGGGCCTGTTGTCTTCGGCTCCTGGAACGCACTGCTCGACGGTCCCCATGCACCTGTGCGGCCGGGGCCGGCCTGTTCACAGGGACGCGAGGAGCTCGCGGCACGCCTGTGCGCACCGTCGGCACACCTCCGCGCACACGCGGCAGTGCTCGTGGCCGGGGTGCTTCTCGCACTCCTCAGCGCACCTCTCACATGCCTGGGCGCACGCTTCGACGGTGGCCGCGACGAACTGGTCCTTCTGGGCGGTCTGCCGGAGGAGGATCCGCTGCGTCGTACGGCAGAGTTCGGCACAGTCCAGTTCAGTGCGGATGCAGGAGACGAGCCCGGCCACCGAGTCCTCCGCCAGGCATGCGTCCGCGCACACGGCGCAGACCTGGGTGCACTGCTCGCACGCCTCGACGCAGGCGCGGAGCTTCCGGCCCACCCCCTGCGGGTCGTTGGGGTGGGTGTACAGCATCTGACCGACGACACTCATGGGTCCTCATCTTTCGTCTTGGAACCCCTGGGAGAACGAGAAGCGCAAGGCGAAGTGGTTCAGTGAGGCGGGCAGGTCGTAAGCCCGCAGGGGATCGCCGCGGTCGGCCCGGTGCGGCCGCCCCGCACGCAGTAGGGACCGCAGGAACAGCGAGGCGGTGAAGGGCACGAGATCCGTGGCGGGGCATCCGGCGGGGCCGTAGCTGAACGGAAGGATCCCGGGTTCGCGCTCGGCCCGGCCGTCGATCCAGATCCGCGGTGCGAACGCGTCGGCGTACGGCAGCCGTGCGGTGTCCCGGTGGAAGTAGGAGCTCATGACCATGAAGGTCGTGCCCTCCTCGATCACTCCCTGGCGCCAGAAGGTCTTCCGGGTGCCCTCCCGGATCACCACCAGTGTGGTCGGCCACAGGCGTACCGACTCGCGCAGAGTGGCCCGGAGCAGCGGCAGATCCAGCCCTTCGCGTGTCCGTGCTTCCTCGCGCGCCTCCTCGGTCTCCGGCCCCCGTGCGGTCAACAGCGCCAGCGCCCGGTATGTGGCGATGGCGGCCGCGTCGAAGGCGAACAGCCAGTGGGCGGCCTGGCTTTCCGGGTGGAGTCCGGGTTCCTGTGCGGCCACGTCCGCGACCCGGCCCACGGCTCGGCGCTGTGTGGTCGGTCCCTGTGCGGCCGGGCCTGCGGGGAGGCCGGCTGCCAGACTCCCGGGTTCGGCTCGCAGGATGTTCTCGTGCAAGCGGTCGAGAAACCTCTCCCGCGAAGTGCGGTCGACCGGAGCCAGGTAGGACCAGTTGGCCCGTTGGCGCAGCTTGTACAGCAGCTCGGTCGTCCGGCGGTCACGGGCCGCGAATGGACCGAAGACCACTCTGCGCGCCAAGGCGTCGAACGTCTCCGCGAAGCGCGTCCAGGTCAGTACCGGGCCCTGGGGGCCGGCGTTGCGCAGTGCGGTCACGAGGGCCCGCGCCTCGGCGTCGGCCTGCTGGGCGATCACGTCTCCGTTGGGGTGGACGACGCGGCCGAACGCCAGAGCGTCCGTACTGGCCTCCCGGCGTCCGGGCCGCCGGTCGTGGTCCGAGATCAGAGCGCCGTGGGGTTGGAAGTGACAGAGTGCGCCGCCCTTCTCCCTTCCGCCGGGCGAGAACGGGTCCGGGGTCTGCCGGAGCAGCTGCCGGGCGTCCCCGGGGTCGAGGACCAGGGCCCAGTCACGACCTGCGAACCGCAGGGGGAGCGGATCGTCCCCGTGGCACTCCCGGAACTCCCGCAGAGTCGAGACGATGCTGCGGTCGACCCCGGCGCGGTCGGCCAGGCCTTCCCACAGTGGACGGCGGACGACCGCGCCGCGCGCCAGGGTCGGTAACAGGACGGAGGAAACCAGGCGCGCCGTCTCAGCGGTGCCGGGACCTCGGATCCTTCGTTCGTGCTGGTGCGGCATGGGGCGGGGCCCTCCCGTGGAACACCTGTACCGCGTGGCGTCTCAGTGGCCCGCGGCGGATCTCGGTCCACTTCTGTGATCGAAGCGCCTTCCGCGTTTGCGGGTACGCGGCACCAGGAAGTGACTACTGTTACCGGTCCGGCTACCCGAAGGCGGACATTCGAATCAGCGCCCGGCGTCCACGCGGCGTGGGAGTCGTTACCAGGCTTGGCGCCCCACGTAGGCGAGCATCCTGGTCTGCTCGTCGGATCCGGGCGGGGGAGTCTGCTCCGGGCCGCAGACCCCGTCGGCGCGGATGAAACCGCCGAACGACTCCGCCACACCGGCCGCCCAGTGCACATCGCTCTTGGCGATCCGCTCGTCGAGTCCGGCGGCCCGGGCCAGGTCCCACCGGTGGATGACGAGGTCGAAGTTCAGGAAGGTGTCGATCGACTGCTCGAACACGGTCTGGCCGGCCGGACCCTGGACGGTTGCGGCGGCCCGCTCGGGATCCTCCAGGTCGGCGTGCACCGACGCTTTCACGGCCTGTACGGCTCCGAGCGGGTCCTCGTCGACCGAGGGCCCCGCGCCCGGTCCCCGGTCGGCCAGTCCCAGCTGCATGACGTGGGAGTCGACGACGTGCCGTACCACGTCGAGTGCGGTCCAGCCCGCACACGGGGACGGGCTCTGCCAGCGGTCCGGGGGAACGGCGGCAACGGTTCTGGTGAACTCATCGGCCAGGCGCGCGTAGCGGTCGGCGATCTCGGGCATGCTCGCTCCCCTGCTCGCTGCGTTCGCGGTCTCCCGTAAGCCTAGTCACCCCCGTTCGACCACGGAAGGAACCACCCGTCCGCCAGCATGCCGATGCCGGCACGGGCGGTGGTTTCGCTTCCTTCCCGGGCCGGGGCGCCGATAGCCTGGCGGCCCTTCTGCACCACCTCCTGAGGAAGCGGACGCATGGCACCCAACATCGCTACCAACACCAAGGTCGACCTGGAGGGGCTCCTGGAGTTCCTCCGGCCCCGGAACAAAGCACTTCTGACCACCAGGCGGGCGGACGGCGGCCCGCAGACGTCGCCGGTGGTGTGCGGGGTCGACGTCGAGGGCCGCATCGTGGTCTCCACGTACCCCGAGCGGGCGAAGGCCCGTAACGCCCGCAAGGATCCGCGGGTGAGCGTCGTCGTTCTCTCGGACGACTTCGACGGGCCCTGGGTGCAGGTGGACGGAACGGCCGAGGTGCTCGACGGCGAGGAGGCCGTCGAGCACCTCGTCGAGTACTTCCGGGTGATCTCGGGCGAGCACCCCGACTGGGACGAGTACCGGGAGGCGATGCGCCGCCAGGGCAAGGCACTGGTGCGTGTCACCCCCGAGCGGTGGGGTCCCGTGGCGACCGGCGGGTTTCCCGCGGACCGGGTCTAGTCAGGAAGACGCGGCCTGGCTGAAGGCCGCAGCCGATGGGACCGAGTCGGAGGCGAAGACCATCTGGCCGACCGGTACGCCGTCGGGGACGGCCGCCCGCACCTGGGCGGCCGCTTCCAGGCCGAAGCCGCCGCAGAGTTCGATGAGTTGGGCGCCTTCCTCGGCCAGGAAGGCGGCGGTCTTCGGTGCGACAGCGGTGTCGGGGACCGGAACCAGGGTGGTCCGATGGCCTGCGCGGTCGATCACGGTGCGGTCGGTGACCGGATCGGTGCCGGGGTGCAGGTACAGGTAGGCCCAGCTGACGATCATGAGAACTCCTCCCGTGGTTGCTTCGGACTCTCGTCCGTCCGGAGCCTCAACCTAGGACCTCAATATTGGCTGAGGTCAACGGTCGGCGTGCGGGGAGTTCAAGGCGGACAGGAAGCGCACCAGGAGCGCCTCGCGGGTAGCTGGGGACAGGCTGTCGAGAACGCTGTTGACCACGGACATCCCCGAGCCGCCGGGGCCGCCGAGTTCCACTCCCACGGAGCCCAGGAGTTCGACGAAGCCCCGGTCGTCGAGGGCAGCCAGGTCCAGGCCCTCGATGACCTCCGCGAGCCCTTCGGGAACCTCCGGGCGGACCCCTTCCGCGTCCTTGGCGCCCTGCGCCAGCACGCCGAGCAGTGTGTCCACTCCGGCCAGCGAGACCCCGGTCAAGGTCAGGTGCAGGTTGGGCGGGATCCCGGCATACGACAGCTGCGGCTGCAGGAACCACCCCCGAGCGGCCACACGGTCGGCGAGAACGAACACGTCCAGGTCCGCGGAGGCGGAAGCGAGCGCCACCAAGGGCGCGTCCGGCGCGCCGAGGACGCGCAGCTGCGGGATGTCTTCGACCCCCTCGCGCAGGCGGCGGGCCGCGGTCATCGCCTCGGCCGCCAACTCGCGGTAGCCGGAGGCGCCGAGCGCCATGAGGGTCGCCCAGGCCCCGGCGAGGGGGCCCGCGCCCTTGCTGCTCTGCACGGTCGAGTTGATCACCGTGTACCCGGGCCAGTCCGCGCTCGCGTAGTAGGCGCCACGGCGCAGCGCCTGGTCGGCGAACAGCACGACCGAGGCCCCCTTGGGCGCGTACCCGTACTTGTGCAGGTCACAGGAGAGGGATGTGACCCCGGGGACGGACAGGTCGAAGGGCGCCACCCCGTCCAGCCAGGGAAGGACCCACCCGCCCACGCACGCGTCCACGTGGCAGAGCACGCCGCTTTCGGCCGCCAGGGCGGCGATCTCCCCGACCGGGTCCAGCACCCCGTGCGGGTACGAGGGCGCCGACGCCACCACCATGAGGGTGTGCGGCCCGATCGCCGCCGCGTAGGAGGAGGGCTCGGCGCGCAGCGTGTGCGGATCGACCGGCATGCTCACCGTGTCCAGGCCGAGGTAGTGCGCTGCCTTGTGGAAGGCGGGGTGCGCGGTCACCGGCAGGACGATCTGACCACGGTCGGCACCGCCACCCCGGGTACCGAAGCCGTCGGGTCCGGAAGCGTTGTCCCTGGTCCCTCGGGTGTCGCGCGCCGCCTTGACCGCGAGCATGATCGACTCGGTCCCGCCGCTGGTGAAGATCCCGGGGGTCGAGGCGTCCCCGCCCAGGGCGTGGGCCACGGCCCCGACGACCTGCCGCTCCAGGGCGACGGAGCTCGGGAACGCGGTCGGATCCAGCCCGTTGACCTCCAGCATCTCCAGGTAGGCGCGGTGACCGGCCTCGCGGACCTCTGGCCGCCCGGGGTCGTACACGTAGGCGGCTACCCGGCCGTCGCGCACGGGGAGGTCGCCCTCCCGGAGGCGGGAGAGTTCGGCGAGCAGGTCCTCGGTGGAGCGGCCTCTTTCTGGGAGACCTTGTCCCCGTGTTCCGGGGTACGGCGGCGACGGTTCATACGGCATCGCGGTTCTCCTCCTCAGCGGCGGTCCGTGGCAGCCCGACCAGGTGCTGGAAGGTGAGCAGGAACGGCAGGCTCACCAGGAACAGGACGGCGGGCACGAGGGTGAACCCGGCGGTCAGGCCGGTGAGCGCGCTCGCCGGCTGGGTCACCACGGTCTCCGGGTCCGAAGAGCGGAACGACGCCAGGCTCAGGACCAGGGCGAACAGCCCGGGGCCGAGGGCCATGGCGCCGGTCTCGGCGGCGGTCCACACCCCGGTGAAGGTGCCGGACTGGGCCTGGCCGCTGCGGTCGGCGTCGTCGCGCACGGTCTCGGGCAGCAGGGTCAGCGGCAGGAGTTGGAACGCGGTGTAGCAGATGCCCACCATGCCGGTCAGGGCGAGCACGGCCGGGACGTACTCGGTGTTGACCACCGGGAAGAGCGCGGCGGCGGTGGCCACCATGGCGGCCAGCGCGACGAGGAAGCACCGCACCGTTCCGAACCTCCTCGCCGCCGCGGCCCAGGCGGGGACGGCCACCATGCTGGGGCCGACCACGCAGGCGAACATGGCGGAGGTCAGTGCGTAGTCGCCCAGCCGGTAGGTGGCGATGTAGGGGGCGCCCGCGAGCATCACGGCCACGGCCAGTGACTGGACGGAGAAGGTGGCGGCGAGGGCGAAGAACGCCTTGTTCCCGCGTGCGGCCCGGAACGCGGCGACGGGTCCGAGGGGGTTGGGACCGGGGCGGCTGGCGATCCACCGGGTGCTGGCCGTGGCCGTGGCCATGGCCAGGAGCAGCACCGCACCCATGACCGCGCCCATCACCACGTGTCCGGTCCGGCCGCCGCCGGCCGCCCCGACCACGGCGGGGGCGAGCCCGCCCGCGGCCAGGATGCCCAGGGTCAGGCAGACGACCCGCCAGGCCATGGCGCGGGCGCGCTGGTCGCGGCGGGGTGAGATCTCGGCTGGCAGGGCCACGTAGGGGACCTGGAACAGCGAGAAGGCGGTGGTGGCGAGGACGAACGCGAGGGTCACCCACAGCGCCGACAGGGCAGGGGAGGTGGTGGGGGCGGCGAACATCGCGGCGAACAGCAGCGGCAGCAGGAGCGCGCCGGTGAGCATCAGCCGGGCGCGTCTGCCGGTGATGACCGCCTCGCGGTCACTGGCCGTGCCGATGACGGGGCTGACGATCACGTCCCACACCTTGGGCAGGACGATGACGAGCCCGGCGAGGCCGGCGGCGACGCCGAGGATGTCGGTGAGGTAGTAGAGGAGCAGTAGGCCGGGCAGGGCGGAGAAGACACCCGTGCCGACCGAGCCCACGCCGAAGCCGAGGAGGCGGGGGCGGCTGAGCGGCGGGGTCACCGGGGGTTCCCGGTGGGGGGTGGGGCGGGTTCGGGCAGGCGGGTCGGGTGCCCGGGGCTGGCGGGGTGTGCTCCGCGGTGGTGGCCGGGGCGGTCGGGTCCGTAGGGGTTGGGGCCGTGGCTGAGCACAGGGGTGCTGGCAGTGGACTGGGGGGCCGTCACGCTGAGCACGCTACTCCGGTGCGGGCGGTCATATCAACGGTCTGTTTGCCCCTGTGGACGAACCGCCGCATACGCGTCACGGTTTGTCAGGTTTCAGGCACACATCGTGCAGAACGCTGGGCGCCCGGAGTGTGCTGAAGAGGGTCACGGCTGCCCCTCGAGCTTCCCGCCGCCCCAACGGATCACCGACGAAACCGCCGCGCCTCCGGGCACGTCTCAGTGGGCCGGGAAGTTCCAGGGGAAGGCGGCGCGTCCGTGGGCGGACGGTTCAGGGCGGAACTCGGTGGGGCCGGGACGGTGTTACTGCTCGGTGGTGTGTACCTGGTCTGTGCCAATCTGGGCGGGCTCGGCGAGGACGACGCAACTAGGGAAGCACTCTCCCGGGCGGCGCTGACGTCGCCGTTCCTCGCTGTCCTGGCCGTCGTCGACGTGGTCTCCGGTTCCTGGGCTCGCTCTGAGGCCAGCCCCGAGGACCGGCCCAGCTTCAGGCGGAGCATGTTTCGGGTGGCGCTGGCGCTCTGGGGTCTGTGGATGGTCTGGGAGGCCTTTCCGCTCCGGCACCTGAAGGTCGGCGACCCCGTCGACTTTTACGGCGCGCTACCGATTCTGACCACGGACGTGTGGGGCGGGGTCACCACCATCGCGGTCGGACTTATCCTGCTGACCGGGGGAGCTCGAGGGCTTTCGGTGCGCCGGTGGCGAGGGGCACTGGCCGGGGCTGGTGCGGGTGTGCTGGCCGTGGTGCTGGTCGCGGCACTGACCCCCGTTCTGGCCCGCGTGCTGACGGTGGAGCACACGGTCGCCGACATGCCGAGCGAGCCCGCGCCGGTACCCCGGGACGTGGCCCGGGTGGGCTGGACCTGGGCGCCCGAGTACCCGGTGGAGGACGTGCTCCTGGGGCCTTGGGGCCCGGTCGTGCTGCATGCGGACGGGTTCGTCGCCCTGGACGGGGCCACGGGGGAGGAGCTCTGGACCTATCGGCTCCCGTACGCCCGGGGCGTCGCGACGAGTGTGATCGAGGGCCACGGGGAGCACGTACACCTCCTCCACACACCCCGGCCCGGCGGTGACAAGGAGGTGATCACCCTTGACACCGAAACCGGTGACATCGTGGATGAGATGACCCTCCCGATGGACTATCTGTACGAGGCGGCCGAACGCCAGGCTGGCGTCTTCTCTGAGACCGGGTTTCTCGACGTCCGCAGCGAGGATGACCCTCGCCAGTGGGTCGGCTATGACGGCGACGGCGAAGTCCATCGCACGGAGGCCGGAGATGCGCCCTCCGGCGGGGCACGGTTCCGTTTCGGTCTGGAGGAGGCGCTGATCGCTCCGGATCTGATTCCCGGCGCGGAGGATGAGTGGTCCCGAACGGTTACGGTGGCCTCCGCGGGAGGTGAAGTGACCGAAGAGGAACTACGGGGGATCGACTTCGGTGTCGAAGAGAGCTCAGGGACGCGGGGGAGGGACGCCGACGAGGAGGGCGCCAAGCACCACCTCTTAGCGGTACCCGGTGCCGTGGTGTCCCACATCGAAGACATCGACCCGCTTGCCCCACTCCACGGCCTGGTTCCCTGAGAGCCCGTCCCTAGAGTGAATGAGCAACGGACTGTTCCGGTGCCGGAGGGCTGTGGCTGTCCACACGGCCCCGGGCGACGGCCGGGACAGCCGGGGCCTGTCCACCGTCTACGGACTGGTTCCTTAGTCTGACCGGTCCCGCCCCGACCGAACCGGGGCGCCGCCGCCCGCGGCGAACACCCGGACGACCGCCCCCACCCCAACACGGGTGCCGGGTTTTCCCACGAGTTCCCAGGCGCCGTTTTCCGTTGACCCACCTCGGGTACCGGAGCACCCACATCCGACATGCCTCACCAGACGAAGCCGTATCCGGCGAAGAGACGAACAGGGGAACACATGCCGCAGGCCAAACACGCGCCCGCCGCCCACACGACTTCGGAACGGGGCGTCCGGTGACCGGCTGGAAGGCACCCCTCGCACTGGTCGGGGCGCGCTGGGCCTGGTCCCGGGTCCGCCGCCGGTACGCGCCCGCGCCCGAACCCGTACCCGCGTACAAGCGCAACCTCGAACTCCTCGCCTGGGGCGCGGCCGGAGCCGCACTCGGCGTCGGCGCCTCGGCGCTGTCGGAACGCCGCCGCGCCAGCCGCATGTCCGGCAAGGTCGTCCTCATCACCGGGAGCTCCCGCGGGCTCGGCCTCCAACTGGCCCGCGAGTTCGGGGCCTCCGGCGCCTCCGTGGTCGTCTGCGCCCGGGGGAGGCAGAACCTCGACCGGGCGGTCGCCGAGCTCAACGGCAGGGGCGTGGAGGCGCACGGCGTGGTCTGCGACGTCACCGACCCCGAACAGATCGAGTCCCTGCTCGACGAGGCCGTGAAGCGCTTCGGGCGCCTGGACGCCGTGGTCAACAGCGCCGGGATCATGCGGGTCGGACCGCAGGAGGCCCTCACCGACGCGCACTTCGAACAGGCCATGGACATCATGTTCTGGGGCCCCTACCACCTCTCCCGAGCCGCCGTGGACCGGCTGCGCGAGCACCGGGGGACCATCGTCAACATCACCTCCGTCGGCGCCTACCTCACGGTGCCGCACCTGCTGCCCTACTCCGCCGCCAAACACGCCTGGGCCGCCCTGTCCGAGGGCATGGCCGCCGAGACCGCGGGCACCGGGGTACGGGTCACCACCGTCGTGCCGGGCCTGATGCGCACCGGGTCGCACCGCGGCGCGGACTTCACCGGCGACCCCGAACGCGAGTACGCCTGGTTCGCGCTGCTCGCGGGGCTTCCGCTGCTGACCGTGAGCGCCGAACACGCGGCCCGGAGCATCGTGCGCGCCACCGCCAGGCGGCGCGGTTTCCTGATCATCTCGCCGGTGACCCGCATCGGGATGGCCGCGCACGGGCTCGCGCCGGGCCTCACCCAGGAGGCCATGCGGCTGGTCGGCTGGCTGCTGCCCGACGCGCCCCAGCACGTGGAGGAACGCCCCGGCTCGGAAGCGGGCGACAGCAGGGCGGGGCGCCTGGTCAACGCGGTCACCGTGCTCAACGAACGCGCGGGCCGCCGCCTGAACCAGGGAGCGCCGTCGCCGGGAACCGAAGGGCCCGAAACCGGTCGGGTCTGAACCGCGCGCACCGCGCGGCGGCAGAGAGGAATCGGGAGAATGACGCGCTTCGGATACTTCCTCGCCAGCGAGGAACACGGCCCTCGGGAACTCGTGCGCCAGGCCAAGGCGGCGGAGGCGGCCGGTTTCGACGCCCTGTGGATCTCCGACCACTACCACCCGTGGCTGGGCGCCCAGGGCGAGTCCTCGTTCGTGTGGTCGGTGATCGGGGCGATCGGCCAGACCACCTCCCTGCCCGTCACCACCGCCGTGACCTGCCCGACCACGCGCCTCCACCCGGCGATCACCGCTCAGGCCGCGGCCACCGCCGCGCTGCTGACCAACGGGGGTTTCCGGCTCGGGGTGGGCACGGGCGAGGCGCTCAACGAGCACATCCTCGGCGATGCCTGGCCACCCGCCGCACGGCGTATCGCGATGCTGGAGGAGGCCCTGGAAGTCATGCGCAAGCTCTGGGGCGGCAAGCTGGTCAGCCACCGGGGCGAGTTCTACACCGTCGACACCGCGCGCCTGTACACGCTCCCCGAGGAGCCGCCGCAGGTGTACATGTCGGCCTTCGGCCCCAAGGCCACCGCGTTGGCGGCCCGTGCGACCGACGGCCTCATCCAGGTGGCGCCCAGCGCCGGGACCGTCGCGGACTTCCGTGCCGGGGGCGGTGCGGGCAAGACGGTCCAGGGCGGCCTGAAGGTGTGCTGGGCGTCGTCCGAGGACGAGGCGGTGCGGACCGTGTACGAGCGCTGGCCCACCGAGGCGCTGCCGGGCGAGTCCGTGCAGCTGCTGCCGCTGCCGCGCCATTTCGAGCAGCTCACCGACGCGCTGGTCACCCCGGAGATGGTGGCGGAGCAGGTCACCTGCGGACCCGACCCGGAGGCGCACGTCGCCGCCGTCGCCCCCTACCTGGAGGCGGGGGCGGACGAGGTGTACGTCTGCCAGGTCGGTGACGACCAGGACGGGTTCTTCGAGTTCTACGCCACCGAGGTCCTGCCCAGGCTCCACAAGCTGTCGTAGCTCCGGCGGGGTACCGACCACGCGGCTGGGGGGAGGCAAGCGCCGGAATGGGCAGGGGAAGGACAGGGGGAGAAGGGAGAAGGACAGAGCAGGCCAAACGGACAGAAGGATCTCCAGGAGAGGAGGAATCCGCATGAGTGCTCGCAGCCGTGACGCGACCGTGCGCCGACCTGATCCGATGCCGCCGGACCCGTTCCCGCCCACGCCGATGCCGCCAGAGCCGGTCCCACCGGACCCCACGCCGGTTCCGGAGCCGCCACCGCCGGAACCGGGGCCCGAACCCGAGCCGGAGCCCGCCTGATCAACCCCTGATGAACGCGCCGCGAGGGTCGCGGTGCGTGGGGCACACCGACACTGGTGTGCCCCGCAGGGCTGCCCGGAACGGTGTGACTCATCGGCGTTAGGGGGATTGACGCCTCCGTGCCGGGGGCCTAACTTTCGGTCAGATCCCTCCGGGGCCGGTGTACCCGGTACGCCGGGTTCGCGGCCCCGCCACCCCGCTGGAGGAACCCCTTGTCCCACCCCCGACCCCGCCCCCATCCCCGCCCCGCATCCACCGCGGCTGCGGGCCTCGCTCTTGTGGGAGCGCTCCTACTCGCGTTATCACTGGTCACGCATGCCTCAGGCGGAGCCGGCAGCGACACCGCGAGCACGGCTTCGGCGACAGAGCAACAGGACCCGGGCGTCAGCGCCGTCGACGCGCACGGCCAGCTGGAAGTGTGCGGTACCCGGCTCTGCGACGAGAACGGAGAGCCGGTGCAGCTGACCGGGATGAGCAGCCACGGACTCCAGTGGTTCGACGACTGCCTCACCGACGATTCGCTGGACGCGCTCGCCGACGACTGGAACTCCGACGTCATGCGCGTGGCCATGTACGTCCAGGAGGGCGGTTACGAGACCGACCCCCGCGGCTTCACCGACCGCGTGCACGAGCTCATCGAGGAGGGCACCGCGCGCGGCATGTACGTCATCGTCGACTGGCACACGCTCGACCCCGGCGACCCCAACGAGAACACCGACATGGCGATCGACTTCTTCACCGAGATCGCCTCGGTCCACGCCGACAAGGACAACCTGCTCTACGAGATCGCCAACGAGCCGCACGGGGTGTCCTGGGACACCATCAAGGGCTACGCCGAAGAGATGATCCCGGTCATCCGGGAGCACGACGCGGACACCCCGGTCCTGGTCGGTACCCGCGCCTACTCCTCGCTCGGGGTGTCCGAAGGCTCGGACCACACCGAGATCGTCGACGACCCGGTCGACGCCGACAACATCATGTACACGTTCCACTTCTACGCCGCCTCCCACGACGGCGAGCACTACGACGTCTTCGAGCAGGCCGCGCAGGAACTACCGCTGTTCGTGAGCGAGTTCGGCACCCAGGAGTACACCGGCGACGGCCCGGACGACTTCGAGTCCGGCCAGCGCTACCTCGACCTCATGGCCGAGGAGCAGATCAGCTGGGTCAACTGGAACTACTCGGACGACTTCCGCTCCGGCGCGGTCTTCGAGCCCGGTACCTGCGACGCGGGCGGGCCCTTCGCCGGAACGGACTCCCTCAAACCCGCGGGCGAGTGGATCCGCGAACGCATCCGGACCAGCGGCGTCGGCGCCTGACGACCCCGCCCCGTCTCCTCACACGCGCGAGGAGACGGGGTTGTCGTGTTCTGAGGGGGTAAGTGCGGCAGTGGCCGGCAACGCCGGAAGCTGAGGAGGGCAGGCTGTGGCAAGGGTGTACGCCGTGTTCGTGTGGCTGGTGGCCAGTAGCCCGTTCTCCTACATGCACTACTTCGAAGAGCCTCCGGACAACCCCGAGGAAATGGTCAATCTCGGCTTGGTGCTCATGAGCTATGTTCCGCCGGTATTCGTGTCCGGGATCGCAATCGGGCTCGGGTACGCGGGCCAGGACAGGAACGGCTACGCCTACGTCCTCGCCGTGTTCCTCTTTCTCGTGATGGCACTTCCCCACACGGTGGTCTACCTCAGGAACCGTTTCGTGCGCTAGTGCCGCTGTGGCGGGCAGGGCGGCGGTACCGTGGCGACGGTCAACCGGTCCTAACCGTGTTCGGTCCGGTCAACCGCGCGCGTTTCGTTCCCGGGCCGCAGGGGTAGCCCTTCGGCTGCCGGGCACCCGTCCCGCAAGCCCGGGTCAGAGTGGGCTACCCGTTCTCGAAACGCGCGTCCCCTGGCCGTCCAGGAGTGAGGTCGTGCACAGTGGTTTCCTCCGAACCCGCGAAACCCACCAGGAAACGCCTGGCCACCACGCTAGCCGTGCGCTCCACCGGGGTCCTGATCCTGCTGGGAGTTGCTTTCTACAACCATGTCCGGGGGGAGGTCTTCCCGATCCTGGGGGTGGCGGTCGTGGTGCTGGGCTCCCTGACACTGATCCCGCCCGCCATCGGCCTCGTCCGCGGTGACTACGTCTCTTCCGAGGACCGCGACCATCCCCGGGACGCCTGAGCCGCGAACGGCCGCAACGGGACGGGCCCGGAGGGGCACACCCTCCGGGCCCGTCACCCTTCCCGCGGGCCGGTACGTTCCTCCAGGTCAGTACGACGGCACGGTCGAGATGGTCAGCTGCTCGTCACCGTCCACGTCCACCACCAGGTGGTCCCCGGAGACCACCTGGTTGTCGAGCACCATCCTCGACAGCCGGTTGCCCACGTTGCGCTGGATGGTCCTGGCCAGTGGCCGCGCGCCGAACTCCGGCTGGTAGCCGCGCCGGGACAGCCACCTCACGGCCTCGTCGGTGAACCGCACCTGGATGTTCTGGGCCTTCAGTCGCTGTTCGGTCTGCTCCAGCATCAGGCGGGTGATCTGGCCGATCTCCTCCTCACCCAGCTGGTGGAAGACGATGACCTCGTCGATGCGGTTGAGGAACTCCGGGCGGAACTCCTCCCGCAGCCTGCGCATCACGCGGCGTTCGGTGTCGGGGTCCATGCCGCCGTCGGCGCTGAACCCCATGGGGCCGCCGCCGGTGAGGGCCTCCGAACCCAGGTTGCTCGTCATGATGATCACCGTGTTCCGGAAGTCCACGGTGCGGCCCTGGCCGTCGGTGAGCCTGCCGTCGTCCAGGAGCTGGAGCAGCAGGTTGAACACGTCCGGGTGGGCCTTCTCGACCTCGTCGAGCAGCATGACGGAGTAGGGGTGCCGACGGACCGCCTCGGTGAGCTGACCGGCCTCCTCGTAGCCCACGAAGCCGGGAGGCGCACCGGTGAGGCGGCTCGCCGTGTGCCGCTCCTGGAACTCGCTCATGTCGATCCGGACCATGGCCTCCTCGGAGCCGAACAGCGACTCCGCGAGCGCCCGCGCGAGCTCGGTCTTGCCGACACCGGTCGGCCCGAGGAAGAGGAAGCTGCCCACCGGGCGGTCGGGGTCGCCGAGACCGGCGCGGTTGCGGCGGATGGCCTCGGAGACGGCGGTGACCGCCTCGTCCTGGCCGATCACCCGGTCGTGCAGCACCTCCTCCAGGTTGACCAGCCGCTCCCGCTCCTCCTGGGTCAGCTGCTTGACCGGGATCCCGGTGCTGCGGGAGACCACTTCGGCGATGTCGGCCGCGCCGACCTCGGGAACGGCCGAGCCGGTACCGCGCGCCTGGTGCACGCTGCTCTTGGCGGAGTTGATCTCGTCGCGCAGTCGGGAGGCCTTCTCGTACTCCTCCTCCTGGACCGCCTTCTCCTTCTCCTCCTCCAGGCCCTTGAGCTTCGTCTCCAGCTCGCGCAACCCGGAGCTGGACGAGCGCAGGCGCAGCCGGACCCTCGCCCCGGCCTGGTCGACGAGGTCGATCGCCTTGTCCGGCAGGAACCGGTCGGTGACGTAGCGGTCGGACAGCTCGGCTGCGGCGACCAGGCTCTCGTCGCTGAAGCGCACCTGGTGGTGGGCCTCGTAGCGGTCCTGGAGCCCCCGCAGGATGTCCACGGTGTCCTCAACGGAGGGCTCGGGTACCTGGATCGGCTGGAACCGCCGTTCGAGGGCGGCGTCCTTCTCGACATTCTTGCGGTACTCGTCGACGGTGGTCGCGCCGATGATGTGCAGCTCCCCGCGGGCCAGCGCGGGCTTGAGCATGTTGCCCGCGCTGGTCGACCCCTCGGAGGCGCCCGCCCCGACCAAGGTGTGGATCTCGTCGATGAAGATGAGCAGGTGGTCCGAGTGCGCGCGGATCTCGTCGACGATCGCGTTGAGCCGCTCCTCGAAGTCACCCCGGTAACGGGTGCCCGCCACGACCCCGGACAGGTCCAGCTGGACCAGCCGGCGGCCGCGCAGGGTCTCGGGCACGTCGTCGTCGAAGATGCGCTGGGCGATACCCTCCACGATCGCGGTCTTGCCCACACCGGGGTCGCCGATGAGCACGGGGTTGTTCTTGCGGCGCCGGGCCAGCACCTCGATGCACTGCTCCACCTCCGCCTCACGGCCGACCACCGGGTCCAGGCGCCCCTCCCGGGCGAGCGCGGTCATGTCGGTGCCGAACTCGTCCAGCTGCGGGGTGTTCGACGGCTCCGGATCGCTCTGCTCCCCGGCGGGCGCCGGACCGGTCGCTTTCTGCAGGGCCTGCGGCGTGATGCCGGAGTCGCGCAGGAGCTGGCCCACCGGCGCGTCGGGGTTGACGGCCAGCGCGAACAGCAGGTGCTCGGGCGTGATGCTGGAACTGCCGGTGGCGCGGGCGATCTGGAGGGCGTCGAGGAAGGCGCGCTTGGCGGAGGGCGTAAGCCGGGCCGAACCGCCGCGCACCGCGCGGGGAGCCTGGGCGACCGCCTGGTCGACGACGTCCTCCAGCGGCTTGAGGTCGCCGTCGGTGCGTCCGAGGAGTTCGCGGATGGCCGGGTAGCGCAGCAGCGCCCAGAGCAGGTGGACCGCGTCGACGTCGCTGCCGCCGCTCTCCAGGGTGCGCCGGACGGCGGCGTCGGCGACCTGCCGGGCCTCGGGGCTCATCAGCTTGGAGAGGTCGACGCGTCGGACGGGTCCGCGGGATCCGCTGAGGAAACGCGCCAGGAACTCGTCGAAGGAGCCGGGCTCCCCGCCCGGGCCGTCGGGAAAGTCGGTGCTCATCAGGTGTCGTCCCCCGTGTGATGACAGGTCTCTTTTGGTGACGGTTCTGAGTGGTGACGGTATGCGGATGTCGGTGTGCCGGTCGGTCGTGACCGCGGGTGTGGGGGTTCGGGCCCCATTCCCTACACCTTCCTCCCCAACCTCACCGCACTCAAGAACCTTCCCGTACGCGAGGGCGGCACGGAAGGACCAGTCACACCCGTGCCAGTTTTCGGCGTCGGCCCCGAGTCGTGCCCGAGGGCCCGGGTTGCTCAGTTCATCGGTCCCTTGGTGCGCTCCGGCGGTGCCTCGCCCGTGTCCTGGGGCTGGTCGGCCCGGTGCCCCCGGAACAGGACCATCATGGTGACCGCGGCCGCGAACAGCAGCGCCGCTCCGACCCCGGCGGTGACCTGGAGCCCCTGCCCGAAGGCCGTCCCGGCAGCCTCGCGCAGCGCGGCCCCGGTGGAACCGCCCAGGTCGTCGGAGATCGCCATCGCCGCGCCGATACTGTTTCCGGCGGCCTCGCCGGTCTGCTCGGACACCTCGTCAGGCAGTGAACCGCCCAGACCGATCCGGTACACCGCCAGACCCACGCTGCCCATCAGTGCCAGGGCCAGCGTCTGGCCCATACCCGTGCTCACGTCGTTGACGGCCGAGGCCGACCCGGCACGCTCCATCGGCACGCTGGAGATGGCCAGCTGGCTGCCGAGCGTCATCACCGGGCCGCCGCCGATCGAGATCACCGTGGTTCCCAGCACCAACGCCCACACCGAGCCACCTCCGACCGCGACCGCGATGGTCACCAGTCCGACCGCCCCCAACAGCATCCCGCCGCCGACCACCGCGCCTGTGGGCAGGAACCGGATGAGCACCGGGGTGACCATCGTGGCCGGGAACGACGCCGCCGCGGGAATGGTCAGCAACAGCCCCACCAGACCCGGGGAGATCCCCAGGACCGACTGCAGGTACTGCACCAGGAACAGGTCGGTGCCGGCGCTGAACAGCAGCAACAGCATGCCCATGGACACCGCCAGCGCGAACACCCGCCGGGTGAACATGCCCAGGTCCATCAGGGGGTCGTCCAGCCGCCGCTGCCGTCGCACGAACAGCCACAGCAGTACCGAACCGAGTACCACCGCGGCCAGCAGCAGGGGGCGCGCGCCCTGGGCGGCCAGCTCCTGCAGCCCGTAGACCAGCGCGACCAGTGCCACCGTGGACAGCAGCACACTGCGCACGTCCAAGCGGCCCGCGTCCGGGTCACGGAACTCCGGCAGCAGGAACGGCAGGGTGACCAGGGCCAGCAGGGCCACCGGGACGTTGATGAGGAACAGCGAACCCCACCAGAAGAACTCCAGCAGCAGCCCGCCGATCGGCGGACCCAGCGCCATGCCGACCGAGAACGCGCTCAGGTTGAGCGCCACTGCCGTGGAGAACTGCTTGGGGTCGGGGAACATCTGCCGCAACAGCGACAGCGTGGACGGGGAGATGGCCGCCACGGACACGCCGATCAGTGCCCGCGCCACGATGAGGGTCTCGGGGTTGGGCGAGAACGCGGCCATTGTGGAGGCCGCCGCGTAGGCGGTCAGCCCGATCAGCAGCAGGCGCCGCCGCCCGACCCGGTCACCGAGCCGCCCCATCGTGAGCACCAGGCCCGCGCCGAGCAACTCGCCCACGTGCAGGATCCAGAGGGACTGGGTGGCCTGCGGTTGCAGGTCCGCGCCGATCGCGGGCAGCGCCAGGAAGAGGACGGAGACGTCGTTGGCCATCATGAAGATGGGCAGCGTCAGGATGGCCAGGCCGAACCAGGCGGCGCGTCCCGCGCGCGGTGGGTTCGGTGTCTGTGTGGTGGACATGGTTGCCTCGCTCGGGTCGGTGGACCCTCGGGTCCGGGGCGGGCACGGCCGGTGCGCCGCACCCGCGGGCACGGGCGATTGGGGGCGCCGGGGTCAGGCGGGGGCGGACTCGGCCGCGCGGTGGTTGCGCAGGGCGCGCGCCCACCAGGTGAGCTGGTCGAGCATGTCGTTGGCCGCCTCGGCGCTGGCCTTGGCGTCCTTGGGCCAGCCGCCTTCCGCGTCGAACCCGTCCCAGAAGTTGGGGAAGCAGACGTTGTCGCGGACCGACGTGGCCCGGAGCTCGGCGAAGACCGTCCGCAGCTGCTGGACGGCGTGCATGCCGCCGGAGACCCCGCCGTAGGAAACGAAACCGACCGGCTTGCCGGCCCACTCGTCGTGGAACCAGTCGATCGCGGTCTTGAGCGGGGCCGGGAAACTGCGGTTGTACTCGGGTGTGACCACGACGAAGCCGTCGGCCGCGGCCAGCCGGGGCGAGAGCTCCCCGACCTCCTCTGGCAGCGGAGAGTCCTCCACTATGCGGTCGGGCAGGTCCGTCTCGGCGAGGTCGACCACCTCCACCTCGACGCCCGGGTACTCGCGGGCCGTCCGGAGGAACCAGCGTGCGACGGTCGGACCGAACCTGCCCTCGCGGGTGCTGCCGACGATCAGGGCCAGTCGGACGGGTGCGCTGCTGTCGCTCGCGCTGCGGCTCACGGGGATCACTCCTCTTCGTGCTGTGTGCTTCTGCGGTGCTGGTCCCAGACTCGGATCACCCGCACTCGGTACACACTCGTGTCGCACTCGGTGCGCACTCACCCCGCCCGCCCTCTTACTCGGCCCACCGAGTGCCCGCACTCGGTACGGTGTGGGCATGCGCTTCGGTGTGCTCGGCCCGGTCGCCGCCTGGACCCCCGGCGGCACCTCCGTCGCGGTCCCCGAACACAAGGTCCGCGCTCTGCTCGCCGGCCTCGTCCTGAGCCGGGGACGCCCCGTCTCCGTGGACCGCCTGGTCGAGGACGTGTGGGCCGCCGAGGCACACCCGCGCAGCCCCGAACGCGCCCTGCATCGCAAGGTGTGGGCGCTGCGCCGGGCGCTGGAGGAGGCCGAACCCGGCGCCAAGGCCCTCATCCGGTTCCGCTCACCCGGCTACCTGCTCGACGTCCCGGCCGAGGCCGTGGACGCCGGACGCTTCCACGCCCTGGTGGGGTCCGCCCGCGACGCCGACGATCCGCGCACCCGGGCCGAACTGCTCGCCGAAGCCCTCGACCTGTGGCGAGGCCCCGCCCTGGCCGACCTCGCCGACGAGGAGTTCGTCCGACCCGCCCGCACCCGCCTGGAGGAGGAACGGCTGGCTGCGGTGGAGGAACACGCCTTCGCACGCCTGGAACTCGGCGAGCACCGGCAGGTCGCCGACGTGCTGCGCGAACTCGTCACCGCTCACCCCCTGCGAGAACGCCTGGTCGCCGCCCACATGCGCGCCCTGTACGAGGACGGCCGCCAGGCCGATGCCCTGGCCGCGCACACCGCGCTCGCCGAACGCCTGCGGGAGGAGCTGGGCGTCGACCCCGGGGCCGAGGTGGCGGAGCTGCACGGCCGGATCCTGCGCCAGGAACCCCTCAGGGAACCCGCCCCCGGGCCCTCGGTCGGCGCCGCCCCTGCTCGCGAGGCGGAACGGCCGCCGCGGCCGCGCCTGCCCCTTCCCCTCACCGGCTTGCTCGGCCGCGAGGACGAGGTGCGCGGGGTCCGCTCCCTCCTGGACACCGAACGCCTGGTCACCCTCACCGGTTTCGGCGGGGTCGGCAAGACGCGCCTGGCCACCGCCCTGGCCCACGAACTCGACGAGGTCCTCGCCGACGGCGTCCACATGGTCGAGTACGCCACCCAGCGCCACCAGCCCGGAAGCGATCCCGCAGCGGCACCGGCCTCGGGAACCCCCGACCCCACCGAGGCACTCGCCCGCGTTCTCGGCGTCCGCGACGACGGCGCATGCGAGACCCTCGAGATCCTCGTGCACGTCCTGGCCGACCAGGAGACCCTCTTGGTCCTCGACAACTGCGAGCAGGTCACCGCCCCGGTGGCGGACCTGGTCACGGCCCTCCTCTCCCGCCTGCCCCGGCTTCGGATCCTCGCCACCAGCCGCGAACCCCTCGGCGTGCCGGGGGAAGTCCTCCACGCCGTCCACCCGCTCCCGGTACCGCCCGCTGACGCCGACCCCGCACACGTCCGCCGCTCGAGCGCGGTCCGACTCTTCGTCACCCGCGCCGCCGCCTCCGCTCCCGGCTTCGAGCTCACCGACGACAACGCCGCCGACGTCGCCCTGCTCACCCAGCGCCTGGACGGCATCCCGCTCGCCCTCGAACTCGCCGCTACCCGCGTGCGCACGCTCGGTGTCACCGGTGTCCTGAGGCGGCTGGACGACCGCTTCCGACTCCTGGCCACCGCCCAGCGCCACCTGCCGCTGCGCCAGCGCACCCTGCGCGCGATGATCGACTGGAGCTGGGACCTGCTGGAGAAGGACGAGCGGGTCCTACTGCGGCGCCTGTCCGTGTTCACCGGGGGCTGGACCGCCGAGACCGCCGAGGCGGTGTGCTCCGACGGAGCCGAAACCGACACGGAGGGGACGGGGAACCTGAGCGGGGGAGGCTTCGCCGGGGAGCAGCTGGCCGCGGAGGAGATCCTCGACCTGCTCGCCCGGCTCGTCGACCGCTCGCTCGTGGTCGCCGCCGACGACCCGCGTACCGGCCGCCGCTTCCACCTGCTGGAATCCATCGCCGAGTACGCCTGCCAGCGCCTGCACGAGGCCGGTGAGGCCGACGACCTCCAGTACCGGCACACCCTCCACTACACCGACCTGGCCGAACGCTCACAGGCCACCCTCTTCGGCGACGACCAAGGGGAGGGCCTGTGGCGCCAGGACGCCGAATGGGCCAACCTGCACGCCGCCCTCGACGACGCCGTCCGCCGTGGTGCGGCCGAACCAGCGCTGCGCCTGGCCGGAGCGCTGTCCTGGTACTGGTACCTGCGCGGCAGGTACTGGGAGGGTTACCGGGCCCTCGTCCGCGCCCAGGGTGTCACCGGCGCCGCCGACCTGCCCGTACTTTCGGTGACGACCGGGGTGATGGTCGTGGTGTTCACGATCCTCACCGGTACCCGGGACGACCACGTCGGGAGGGCGCGCGCCGCCCTCAGGGCCTTTGACGGGCTAGCGGATTCCGACGGGCCGGAGGCATCCGGCAGGAAGGAGGACACCGCGGCGGCGGACATCCCCCTCGAACGCGCGCGATCGGCGTGGATGCTCGGGTTCGTGCTCCAGAGCCGGGGTGACCAGTGCGTCAGCGAGGACCTGGTGCAAGAGGCCCTGGAGACCTTTCGCGCGCGCGACGACACCTGGGGGCTGGCCGCGGCCCTGGTCGCCCAGTCCTCGCACGCACTGGGCCGCGGCGAGCTGGACCTCTCCGAACGGCAGGCGCAGGAGGCGCTCGACCTGTTCGAGGAGTCGGGCGACGCCTGGGGCAGGATGAGCGCCCAGATCACTCTGGCCGTGCTCTCCGAGGCACGGGGCGACTACGCCGACGCCACGCGCTTGCGCGAGTCCGCCCTGGCCGCCGCCGAGAAGCTGGAACTCTGGGTGGAGGTCTCCGGCGCACTGGCCGGGCTCGGCCGGATCGCCCTGTTGGAGTGCGACTTCGACCGCGCGGACGAGCTGCACGGCCGTGCACTGGACCTGCTCCGGGGACACGGCGACATCGCCAACCTGCAGTACGCCCAGATGGGGCTCGCGCTCGCCGCCCGGCGCAGGGGGCGCCTCGACGAGGCAGAGGAGCTCGTCCGGGAGATGGCCGAGTGGTCGCTGCGGGTCGACTGGCTGCCCGGGGCCGCCCTGGCCCTGGCCGAGCTCGGCTTCGTCGCCGAGCTGCGGGGTGACGCCGAGGAGGCGCTGCGGATGCACACGGAGGGGCTCGCCGCGGCCCGGAGGACCGGGGACGCCCGCGCGGTCGCCCTCGGGCTGGAGGGGCTC